>NZ_JARVRU010000148.1:0-30947 GCF_030209535.1 Lysinibacillus sp. fls2-241-R2A-57 | reverse complement strand
CCGTAGCGGAAATCAGCCTCTTCGAATGTATAAAAATGGTTAATCAACACACCTGTAATAATATATAAAAGATTTCGTTTAAAATAAGCAGCCTGACTATCTATGAATAAAGTAGAGATTGTAGATTTTTTAAGATACTAGCTAGTCAACATACTTCACCATAAAACTTTATATAAAGGTAGGCGTGTATTTTGAAAGTAGAACTTGAAAATTTATTTTCTATAGATGAATCTAGTCAAGATCAAGTTATTAAAGTGTATAACCGCTATGGGATTTGTATTGGTGCCACTGAAATAAGAAAAAGAAATTTAAAGGCATCATTTAATCCTATTTTTACATTAAATGAAGATGTAACATATGAGCATGTAGCAGCGTTATATAAATCATTGGAACGCGAATTAGGGATTGTTTCAATTGGAGAACGTTTTTACTTTGATTTTTCAGAGAGTGAATATGAGCAAGCACCATTGTTTACATTAAACTCAACAGGTAACTCACCTGATATGTTTATAGATGATAAAGGAACTTTATTTTCTATAAGCACCTATTGCCAGCATTGTGGACTAATGGAGAAAGAGCAACTTTCACCATTAGTGATAGATACAACAGAAATGAAAGATCGCCATCTAGTTCATGTGAGCGGATATTGGGTAGCTTCACAGGAATTAGTGACATTAATGAAACAAGAGAATATTAGAGGCTATGAACTTTTAGAGGTTATTCATCAAGGACCAGAAGAAGGGAAGCAAAAAGCTTTTCAAATTATACCGACACAAGTATTGCCAGAATGTAGCACTGAAAGAGTTAAGTTGTATTTTGCGACAGAGCAACCTCCGTGTCGCTGCGGATTAAGTGGGGTTATCAATGGACCTGATAGTTATAAGCGTGAAGATTTAACAAACGTAACAGGTGATATATTCCTGTCTGCAGAATGGAGCCATGATGGAAGATATTTATATAGAAAAACTTTGTTTAGTAGAAGGTTCAGAGAATTGGTTATTAAAAACAATATATCTCGTGAGGTAAAAGGCGAGAAGGATACGAACTTTGGACCAATGGATTGGCTATTTGATCCTGTATTATTAAAATAAAATAATTCAAACTGAACATGATATTAAGGGATGAGGAAGTGTTTATTTTGTTTAGAAAGATCATATCTATCGTTGCAATCTTATTTATCGTTGCGTTGGTACTTTCAAATTATTTTAATAAACCTGACAAAAAAACATTTGTCATTACCCTGGACAGAGGGAGTACGTTAGGTTAAATCGAGTGAAGACTAATAATCAGTGAGGGTTCTTCATCCCCGCTGATTATTAGTCTTTACCAATCGGGCATTGTTTCGCTTTCAGTATAGATAAAATACTGCACGTTACTGCGTGATAAAAAGCAAATTTACCTCTAACTTACTTAAATATGTTATGATGTGAAAAATAAAACAGCATGACATGATTTAGTTTTGAGGTGAAGTATGAAATGAAAAAATGGGCATATCCTTTGGCGATAGTAACGCTGATTACCTTTTTTGTGTTACGAGTTACTTATCAAAGTGAGTTTATCAATAATTTTGATACAAAAATGGCAAATCTCTTTTTCGGTAATCGTTTTATCGAATTTTTCCATTACATAGGAGAACCGGCATTTGTAGTGTCTGTGGCTATCGTTCTCGTAGTGTATTTAGCATGGAAGGTAAAAAATTACCGAGCTATATTATTTGTTTTGTTAACATTTGCAGGCGGAAATATTCTTAACCAATTATTAAAAAAATGGGTACAGCGACCAAGACCTGAAATTGAAGATCAATTAACATCCTTTAGCTTTCCATCAGGGCATTCTATGACAGGTATCTTGTATTTATTTACAATCGCTTATATATTTTCAGAGAATAATAGCAAGGGGAGAAAAACGCTACTTTGGCTTGGGGCAATTATATTAACAGTGCTTATTGGTTTGTCTCGAGTTGCAGGAGCTCGTCATTTTGCTTCAGATGTATTGGCTGGATGGAGTATGGGTTATACTTGGTTCATAATCTGTGTCATTTGGTATGAACGTCGCAAAAGACATTTTAAAATGAATAAGGAATCTTGAACGTGGAAAGGGAGCCATCTTAATTGAAGAATGGCTCCCTTTGTTATGTTTACATTTTTACAGCCTTTTCTGCATCCATAAGCTCCTTTACAGCCTCTAAGCAGTCATAGAATGTCTCAAAGCGCTTATATGGAAGGTGAAGGTCTTCACAGCGTTTAATAAGATGATCCCTAGCAAGTACTAAATCTGCCTGTTTTGCAGCCTCAAAATCAGAAAGGGAATCTCCAATCACGATTTTAAAATGATCACGCTGTGCTACTTTTCGCATGACGCTTGGTTTGCAACATCCACAGCCCTGTGTCTCAAATTTCTCACATTCTTCATCACAGCTATTGGGAAAGACGAGTTTAATTTGTTGTTCTGAAAAATCAGCGCTATTGCAATATATACCAGAAAATGGACCGTATTTTTTTAGTAGTGGCTCAATGAAAAAATCGACACCTCCACTAACAATGTAAAACGGAATATGTTTCTCTTGTGCAAAACGAACGAAATCGTCAAAGCCCTCACGTATAATGGCCGTATCCAATAAATATTTAATAACAGTATCCTTTTGTTTAGTTGATAATAGCTCGAACATTGCTGACACGCCATCTTTAAAGGTTAATTTTTGTTCCATCATTGCCTTAGCAATTTTCTCAGATTCCTCTGGTACGAATTGAGTCATAAGTGAGACGATATTATCAGTTTCTGTTATAGTGCCATCAAAGTCACAGAATATAATTGGTTTCACGCTACTTCCTCCTTCAAAAAGAAACGTCTACCTTTACAGTAGACGTCCAAATTTCACCTGTACACCATATTCATCGGCTTTTGTTAAGATAATTTGATGCTCTAGAAATTGATTTTTCATGGCATTTACGAAATCATGTGCAATAGCAGTAGGGATAATGGAAATCAGTGTTGGCCCTGCACCACTTAAAGCTGTTCCAAATGCACCGTTAGCCTTCGCAGCTTCATGAATTTCTGAAAATCGTGGAATTAGTTTGGCACGGAAAGGCTCATGAAATAAGTCTTTTTCCATATAGTGCCCTGCACGTTCAAAATCACGAGCCATTAATGAAGCGGCTAACATATTAGCATTTGCAGAAGCATGCACCGCATATGCTCGATCAAATTGTTCTGGTAAAACAGAACGAGATTCGCTTGTTTTTAGTTCGACATCGGGCACGTATACTACAAAGGAAACATCGATATCATTGACATGGAATGTATCCACAATGCCATTCTCATCCATTGAAGAAATTGTTAATCCTCCTAATACGGAAGCAGTTGCATTGTCTGGGTGTCCTTCGATTTGTGAGGATAAATTGAGTTTATCCTGCACAGTTAAGTTCAGCTCACAGACTTGGTTAGCAAGTTCAATTCCAGCAACGATGACCGCTGCGCTGCTCCCTAAACCACGAGCTAATGGAAGATCACTTGCCATTTCGACACGGCAGGCAGGTAGCTGCTTACCGTATTGATCAGCAATTTTTTTAGCAATCACGTATAGTAAGTGCTCTTCCAGCTCAAACTCTTTAGGACCATTATCATCAAGGTGAATAATTTCCCATCTATCCTGTAAAGACACAGTTAGTTTCAAGTAAAGAGACAAGCCAAGTCCTATTGAATCAAAGCCAGGGCCTAGATTGGCTGTGCTTCCAGGAACTGAGATTTGCCACATGTCACTCATAGTACGCCCTCGATATATTTTCGAATTTCTTCCTCATCGTTTTTAAGTGAGACAACATCTACAGTAGAGACATTCATTGCAGTATCAGGATCTTTCAAACCATTACCCGTGAAGATTGTAACAACTTTAGAGCCTTTCGCAATTTTGCCATTTTCAACTGATTTAATAACACCTGCCAATGATGCAGCTGAGCCTGGTTCAACGAAAATCCCTTCAGTACCAGCAATTAATTTGTAAGCAGCCAAAATTTCTTCGTCTGTAACTGAATCAATAATTCCACCAGACTCATCACGAGCTGCTTCAGCAAATTTCCAGCTTGCAGGATTACCAATACGAATGGCTGTTGCCACTGTTTCAGGATTAGCGATTGGTTCACCTTTTACAATTGCCGCTGCACCTTCAGCTTCAAAGCCAAACATCTTTGGTAGACCAGAGCCTTTTGCTTCGTTATATTCTTTAAAGCCCTTCCAGTAAGCAGTAATGTTACCTGCGTTACCAACAGGGATGCAAAGGTAATCTGGAGCTGCCCCTAAAGCATCTACTATTTCAAAAGATGCTGTTTTTTGCCCCTCGATGCGGAATGGATTTACAGAGTTTACAAGTGCCACCGGAGTAGTTTCGCTTACTTGACGAACAATATTTAATGCATCATCGAAATTACCGTCAATCTCAATAATCTTTGCCCCATACATTGTCGCTTGGGCTAGCTTACCAAGTGCCACTTTTCCTTTAGGGATAACAACTATAGATTGGATTCCAGCACGTGCTGCATAAGCTGCTGCAGCGGCTGATGTGTTACCAGTTGAAGCACAAATAACACATTTGCTACCTTCTTCAATTGCTTTTGCAACGGCAAATACCATACCACGGTCTTTGAATGAACCTGTTGGATTTGCGCCTTCGATTTTTCCATAAAGCTCAATGCCAAGTTTTTTAGATAAATTTACTAAATGTATAAGAGGCGTATTGCCTTCGTTTAAAGTTAAAGCAGGTGTGTTTTCTGTTACGGGTAAAAATTGTTTATATTCTTCAATAAGGCCTTTCCACATAACGTTACGATCTCCTTTTGTTCTTATAGAAAGAACAGTTGTTTTTGTATAAAAGACATTTTAACGCAAATTGCCCTATGTTTTCAATAGCATTTGGGAAATTGTCGAAACAATTCGGTAATTTGAATTTTGCTTGTCACTTTCTTGAAACAACTGTATAGTAAACTTAATGATGTAAAGTCAAGTGTAAAGACAGGTGATGAAGATGACAACAAATACAGTAGCAACGAATAAGTCTCAACAATCAATTTCTCGCAATAAACTTTTGGGAGTAGCAGGTGTAGGTTGGCTTTTCGATGCAATGGATGTAGGAATATTATCATTCGTTATTGCAGCATTAGCAGCTGAGTGGGGATTAACACCAAGTCAATCGGGCTGGATAGGTAGCATTAACTCAATTGGGATGGCTGTAGGAGCGCTAGTTTTCGGAGTATTTGCTGATAAAGTGGGACGTAAGCAAATTTTTATGTGGACGCTTGTATTATTTTCTGTTGCAAGTGGCTTGTCTGCATTTACAACTTCTTTAGCAGCTTTTATGGCACTACGTTTTTTTGTAGGCATGGGGCTAGGAGGAGAATTACCAGTCGCATCAACGCTAGTTTCAGAGAGTGTAGAAGCTAAAGAGCGTGGGCGAGTGGTTGTTTTACTGGAAAGCTTCTGGGCGGCTGGTTGGTTAATCGCTGCACTAATCTCGTATTTTGTTATTCCTACATGGGGATGGCGAGTTGCTTTATTGCTAACGGCAATTCCGGCATTCTATGCCATTTATCTTCGCTGGCACTTACCAGACTCCTCACAATTTACAGTGAAGGCAGAGTCTAAAAAACGAAGCATTGGGCAAAACATGCGAGATGTTTGGTCGAAAAAATATGCACGCTCAACACTGATGTTATGGGTGTTATGGTTTACGGTTGTATTCTCGTATTACGGTATGTTTTTGTGGCTACCAAGTGTAATGGTTGGTAAAGGCTTCGATATGATTACGAGCTTTAAATATGTTCTCATTATGACGCTTGCACAGCTACCAGGTTATTTTACAGCTGCATGGTTTATAGAAAAGTTTGGCCGGAAGTTTGTACTCGTTTCCTATTTAATTGGTACAGCTGTAAGTGCTTTCATTTTCGGTAATGCTGAAACAATGGCGGTACTATTAACATCAGGAATGTTGTTATCGTTCTTTAACTTAGGGGCATGGGGTGCACTTTATGCCTACACACCAGAGCAGTATCCTGCAATTATTCGTGGTACTGGTGCAGGAATGGCAGCAGCTGCTGGGCGCATTGGTGGTATTTTTGGTCCTCTGTTAGTAGGAGTTTTATTAACAGCAGGTTATGATATCGGCTTCATCTTTGCAATTTTCTGCGGAGCGATTATTATTGGTGTTGTTGGGGTAGTGTTCTTAGGTAAAGAAACGAAACAAATCGAATTAGAATAGCAAAATGAATCATGTCTTGGATTAACAATAGTCCAAGACATTTTTATATGTTTTTGGTGCCGATCCAATAATTAAAGCGTAATTAATTTGCTTTTTAAATACATAAAAATGAGTTGTTATTAATTTTTATACAAATATTTTGATTAATCTGTTAGAATTATAAATCAAAGGCTCATCGGAAGTTCCAAGAAAAGCGTCCAATCGGAACGGTAATTAACCCTACGTTATGGTGATGATCCAAATCAATACAAAATTAAACTTTTAGAATAAGTTGATAAAGATACTATGAATAATATTGCTGTAATGATATTTTCCATGAACCATCATATTAGTGAGTTAAAGCGTTGAAGATTTTTCAGAAAAGTCATTGTATTCAGATTGTAATCGTGATACTGTATTTTTAATCGAATTTAGAGTCAGAAGGAAACAATCTCCATTCTTGAAATTTTATTGAAAGAAAGGTTGTTAAAAATGAGTATTAATGAAGAAATAAAAAGAAGGTTTGTTAGGCTGTCGAAGGGACAGCGTAAAGTTGCGCAATTTGTTATGAATAATCCTTCAGCTGTAATTGGGAACGGCGCAGCGGAAGTTGGTAGACAAGCTAATGTTAGTGAATCGACAGTTATACGTTTTTGTTATGCGATGGATTTATCGGGTTATGTAGAGCTTCAAGATGAAATTAGAAGCTACTTAATGGCGCAAAATGATGAGGTGAGTTTTCAACCTACATATTCTACAAGTAAGGGGAATGCTTCGAATTTTGGTAAGATAATGCAACGTGATATTCAAAACATTCAAGATACGATTCATTTGATTAGCGATAACATGCTTCGAAAAAGCTCAAAATGGATGCATGAGGCAGATAATGTATACATTTTAGGTACTCGTCAAGCTGCGTCCATTGCAAATTGGTTATCGTCCACACTGAAAACTTTACGTCCAAATGTGAAACAGCTTCGCTCAGAATCAGATGATATTGTACAGCAAATTAACAGTATGGGGGAGCATACGACGTTAATTGTTTTTTCATGGGACAAACATTCAAACGATATTCAAACGATTGTAGAAATTGCAAAAAAGAAAAAGGCAAAAATTATTGCCATTACTAGTTCGGCGTTATCGTCTGTTCGGGAATATGCAAGTGCGTTATTTACACTTGGTATGAAGAAGCAATCTTCATTGGATGTTGTTCCAGTTTTGTTTTCGTTTTTACATGCGCTAATTGAGGAAATGGTCAGTCAGGATAAGACGCAATATGAGAAATATCAGCAATCGTATGAGCTATTAGAAAATAATTTATTATTCTTAGATACAGCAAGAGAAAAGCAAGTTTTCTAAATATATTACAACGCGTAGATATGTACTGATCTATGCGTTTTTTATTTTACAAGGCTACACATAAAAAAGATGTCCAAATAATATTTAGACATCCTTGAAAAAGAAGCTTATAAAATTTTACTTAAGCTATATTCGTTAATAAAGGCATCATTTAGTTTAATAGCATTTTGTCGAATACCTCCTTGTTGAAACCCTAGTTTTTTAAACAAATTTAAAGCGTTGTCATTATGTTCCATAACAGTTAATTCTAAGCGTGAAATATCCCGCTGTTTAGACCAACTTTCAACTGCCTTCATAAGAGCTGAACCAATACCTTGTCGTTGATACTTTTCCATAACAGCTATGCGGATTGATGCAACATGTTTAGCTTTAGAGTGTTTATATCCATGGACGACGGCATAGCCAGCAAAAATCCCATTTAATATACAAAGTAAAATCGTACGGTTTTTCAGTTGTTTCCAATAAACTAAATCTTTACGAAGCTGTTGAACTGTAAGATCTAATTCGTTTTGTATGTTATACATGAAATCAGTTTGTTGGAAAATTTCTTCTTGCAAATGAATAAATGATCTAGCGTCGGATGCTTCAATTGCACGAATTATGTAGGCAGATTGGTTATCGTCATTTTTAGAAATGTTGCTTGTAGTCTTCATTTGTGTACGAGAGAAAGTTACACTTGTGCCGAGCTTCACATCAATGACATAGTAGCCTGCATTTGTCCATGACAAATAGTGAGAGAGAGGGGGTTTTGTTTTCTTCCACCAGCTTCTATTCAAGTAAGCGGCATTTGGTAAGGCTTGTCCCATAATATTTTCTAGTTCACTAAAAGATAAAGTAATTTCTTGTTGTAAAGCTACTTCAAAATAATTTGCTAAAGGAATATACTTTTTTTCCATCTTCTTTGTCATCGTAATCCCCATTTCTTGTATATCCTAAAATATAGACTACCTGATGATAGCATAAAATTACGGTTTCTTAAATATAAAAACGCAACTATATATCTATTTTTAGTAAAATTTTTTAATTAACTACACATTGTTATTATTAATTGTTAAAAACAGGATGGTAAAAATATATAATTATAATAAATTTAATAATAATCAACGAATAGTAATTTAAGGTAAATTTTACCTGGTTATCAAGAGTTGAGGATAACAATTTGTTAAAACGTATGTCATGTATATAAGTTGTCAGGAGTGCAGATTGAGCGACTCCTTGGGGATTAGCGTCACAGATGAGATCCTGGAGCGAGCAGGCAGAGGAACGAAGGCTAAAAACATCACGTCCTGTGATAATGCCTTCGTGACCTACATCGTGTAGGCCCAAGCGGCTCACCGGAAGCCCCCAGTCGGAAAGGAAATCATACTTTGATTTATCGAAACAAAATCGCTCTTTATCGAAACTATTTGAGCTTTTATCGAAAAACAAGCTCTTTCTATCAAAGAAATCAACCACACGTTATGAACCTATTCAGACAAAGTTTCACTTTATATCATGTTAGTCCATAAGGTATGATAAAATAAAATACAAATGTTATTGCCATTTAGGAGGAATTAATTTAATGAGTAAAGTTTTAGTTTTTGGCCATAAAAATCCAGATACAGACACAATAACGTCTGCACTTGTATATGCATATTTAAAGCAACAAATCGGAGTAGATGCTGAAGCTGTGCGTCTTGGGGAAGTAAATAATGAAACAAAATTTGCATTAGACAAATTTGGCTTTGAGGCACCTCGATTAATTACTTCAGTAGTTGGAGAAGCAGAAAAAGTAATTCTTGTGGATCACAATGAATTCCAGCAATCAGCTGATGGCATTGAAGAAGTACAAATTACAGAAGTAATTGATCATCACCGTATTGCTAACTTCCAAACAGCTGATCCACTATACTACCGTGCAGAACCTGTAGGCTGTACTGCAACGATTTTAAACAAAATTTTCAAGGAAAATGGCGTAGAAATCCCAGCAAACATCGCTGGATTAATGCTTTCTGCCATCGTTTCTGATACATTGTTATTCAAATCTCCAACTTGCACAGAGCAAGATGTAAAAGCTGGTGAGGAACTAGCTAAAATTGCAGGTGTTGATGTTGCTGAATACGGATTAGCAATGCTTAAAGCAGGTGCTGACCTTTCAGATAAATCATTAGAAGATCTTTTATCTTTGGATGCAAAAGAATTCCAATTCGGTGAATATAAATCTGTAGTAGCTCAGGTAAACGCTGTCGATATTAACGATGTGCTTGGTCGCCAAGAGGAATTAGAAATTTTGTTAAACAAAAATGTAGCTGAAAATGGCTTAGACTTATTCTTCTTCGTTGTAACAGATATTTTAAACAATGACTCAACAGCTGTTGCAATTGGACAAGTAGCAGAGGCTGCAGCAAAAGGATTTGGTGCAGAACTTGTAAATAATCGAGTAATCTTACCAGGTGTTGTATCTCGTAAAAAACAAATCGTTCCAGTTTTAACTGAAGCATTGAAATAATGGAAAAGAGGTTGTCCTGAAAAAGGCAACCTCTTTTTTCAATCTAGTTTTAATGGATGTACGGCAGGGCCTTCAAGTACTTCACCTTTAGCATTAAAGCGAGAGCCGTGACAAGGGCAATCCCAAGTTTCATCGGCTTCATTCCATTTTGTTTTACAGCCTAAATGCGTGCAAGTTGGGGTACTGGCATGTCTAACATAGCCTGTTACAAACTCCTTAGCTACGAAGCCACCTACTTTTAGCATTTGCATGAACTGAGCCCCGAATTTTGTACGCGATGGTGAATAAAGAGCAATGGCACCATCCTCATTACTTGCCCCAGTTATTAGAGAGGATAGTAAATCTCCAGCTACAAAAGAATTAGAAATTCCCCATTTTCGATAGCCAGTTGCGATGAAAACATTAGGCAAGGACTTTGTAATTCTGCCAACATAAGGTACCATGTCAGGTGTTTCAATGTCCTGTGCTGACCATCGATAGATCGGCTCCTGATCGAAATGCTCCTTCATTTCATTTTGAATAGCCTCATAAAAGGGCTCCGTATCGGTTACTTCACCTGCAATATGATTAGACCCACCTAAAACTAAATAATGCTCGTCGTTAATGGTAGCCGTCCGAATAGAGCGAGTAGGATTATCTACGCATAAATATTGTCCTTGCAGTGTATCAGTAATTTTGCCAGCAATCATATAGGAGCGGCTGTTAGAAAGTTTAAAAAGCTGTAGTCCTCTAAAGGCTTCGATTGGATAGTGTGTGCCCAAAATAAGCTTGTTGTATTGAACCGACATGTCATTTGCGGTATGTAAGCTATTTTGTGGTATGTTTAATTGCTGAACACGGGTATTGGTATAGATTTTTGCGCCCATTGATAATGCTTCTTTTACAAGGAAATTACAAACTTCTACAGGATGTATTTGTGCCTGCTGGGACATGCTAAGTGCTTTTGTAATCGGAAAGGGAAGCTCTGTATCAGAGGTTAAATTCGCCTTAATATTTAATACTTTATAGGCATTCCATTCTTTTAATAATTGGGCATAGCCTTCTTTTGTTTGGCAATAAAGCAATGAATCTACTTGTTGAATGCTTTCTTTAGGAAGTAACTGTAATGCTTTTTCTACAGCTATTTGGTTGAGCTGATAATAAAGCCGTGCCTCATCTACAGTAAGTTTTTCAATAAGATCAGCATAAACTAAGCTATGCTGTGCAGTTAATTTTCCTGTTGAATGACCGGTCGTACCATGACCGATATGGGAATTTGCCTCAAGCAAGACCACATCTACACCTGATTTTGCCAAGACATAGGCTGTATATAGTCCTGTCAAGCCTCCACCGATTATACATACATCACAAGTTGTTGATGCAGGAAGAGATGATAGTGAGACGGGATCAATTGTTCCGAGCCAAAGAGATTGTGTCATACATAACCCTCACATTGTTTTTACGTTCAGTATGTAGATTGATGTGGGAATTTAAACAATGAAGCATAAAAATTGCCTTAGTATAATTACTATCGCTACAATGTAGCCAAAGGAGCGTGACAAGCTATGAAAATTGAAATCTGGTCAGATTATGTATGTCCATTTTGTTATATTGGTAAAAAACAATTGGAACAGGCGATTCAGGATACTGGCTTTGCAGGGCAGATAGAGCTCGTTTATAAAAGCTATCAACTTGACCCAACAACACCAGTGGATACAAATGTGTCTACGTATGAAGCATTGGCGAAAAAGTATGGAATGTCGCTAGAAAAAGAAAGGAAATGACGCAAGGTGTTGCTGCTCGCGCAAAAGAAGTTGGGTTAGATTATAATTTCGATAAGCTAATGGAGGAAAATACATTAAAAGCGCATCGCCTTGTAAAATGGGCAGAACAGCAAGGGGATGTTACTGAACTTGTTGAAGCACTGTTACGCAATTATTTTATCGAAGCAAAGCGTATTGGGCAGGATGACGTTTTAATCGATATTGCTGAGCAAGTAGGTCTGAATCGTGAAGAAGTTGCAAAGGTTCTTTCAAACGATGAATTTAAAATTGAGGTAGAGACTGATATACAAGAAGGGCTACAACTTGGCGTACGAGGCGTACCGTTCTTTGTGTTAAATCGCAAGTACGGTATTTCTGGGGCACAACCTCAAGAAGTATTTGAAGAAACTTTGCGTAAAGTAGCGGAGGAAGAAGGCTTACAACCTGGGCTAAAGATGGCAGGCTCTGAAGATGGTGGAGTTTGTACGGATGATAGCTGTAAATTTTAATTCTGTTGGAACAAGGTCAAGAAATAATAGGATCTGATCAGTTTTGAAAGGAAGCCGATCAGAATAGTGGAGGACCCGATCAAACGGAAATCTACTCCACATTATGAATTGAAATATCAACATTTCAGCCAAAAGTCTGAGTCTACTAGCATTGACTTTTTATAGGAAATTTTTTAATATACTTATATATCTTGAATTCGAGATATTAAATTGTGAGTTTTAAGGGAGAATTTATATAATGAATGTATTAGTAGTAAAAGCTAACAACCGTCCGGATGGTATTTCAACAAAAATGTATGACACATTTATGGAAAATGTACAGGGTGTAAATGTAACGACTTTTGACGTATTCGCAGAAGACATGCCTTATTTCGGTCAAGATCTTTTCAATGCTTTTGGTAAAGTACAAAACGGTGAAGAGTTAACTGACATCGAATCACGTCTATTAGCGGCTAAACAAAAAGCTATGGATGCTTTAACGGCAGCTGACGTAGTCGTATTTGCTTTCCCACTTTGGAATTTAACAATCCCAGCGACATTACAAACTTTCATTGACTATGTATTCCAAGCTGGTTATACATTTAAATATGGTGAAAACGGTCAATTAGTTAGCTTAATGACTGACAAAAAGGCTATCATTTTAAATGCTCGTGGTGGTTACTATTCATTACCAGAAGCTCAGCCGATGGAAATGTCAGTTAATTACATTAAAAACGTTGTTGGTGGCATATTCGGTATGGAAATTATCGATGAAGTTATCATTGAAGGTCATAATGCTTCACCAGATAAAGCTCAAGAGATTATTGCAAATGGCCTAGAGTTAGTTAAAAAAGTAGCTCAATCTTTACAAACTGTAAATGCATAATAAATTATTTATTGATAAAAGTTCTCTCTAATTTGAGAGGACTTTTTTTACTTTTTTCATAGAGGTACGGTAGTGATAAGGAGGTCTGACATATTGGTGCTGGGGACTTTTTATTGATTTACATTTAATAACATCAGATTATGATGAATGATTATGACATAATATTAATCTATCATTTTCCTGTAAAGTGTTTGGCTATTCGTTTAAAAGTACATACAATTAGGTCTATTTATTCAGTTAAAATATAAATTAGTATACTATAATAGAAATCGTAGGAAAATATTAGATTTATAAGGAGGCTGTTACATGAATAAGAAATTAATGACTAAATTTTTAGCGATGTTACTTGTTCTGTTCACGGTGTTGCCATTTGGATTTTCCGCAAATGCTGCATCAAACGACGTGACTCGTGGAGATTACGTGAAAGAATTAGTAGAAAGCTTAAATGTCGAGCTGGGGGATGGTTCCACACTTACCTTCACTGACGTCCCTAAGGATTTAGCCCCGTATGTAGAAAAAGCAGTAGAGTTGAAACTTATTAAAGGTAAAACTCCGACATTGTTTGGTCCAAACGATAAAATGACGCGTCAACAAGCATTTGTTATTTCTGCTCGTGGATTAGTGAATGAAAACGCTCCGCTTTCTGTATTAGATAAGTTTAAGGATGCAGATCAAATTGCTAGTACACATAAGCAAGATTTAGCAAATGCTGTTGCGGCAAACATATTACAAGGTTTTGAGGATGACACAATTCGTCCTCGCGAGTATGTAACAACTGAGCAAATGCAAAGCATTGTTGAACGCTTTGTAGCTGAATACAAATTACCTACATCTGCAACTTCAGTGGATCTTCAAATTTTAGGTACAACAGATATTCATACAAATCTTGCAAATTATAATTATTTCTTAGATGCTGAATCAGCTACTGTAGGTTTAGCAAACACCGCTACATTAATTGAACAAGCTCGTGCTAAGAACCCGAATACATTATTATTTGATAATGGCGATCTAATTCAAGGAACGCCACTAGGCTCTTATAAAGCGTTAGAGAACGTTTTAAAGCCAGGTGAAGTTCATCCAGCTATTGCTGCACTTAATGCACTGAAATATGATGGTGGAACTTTAGGAAACCACGAGTTCAACTATGGCTTAGAGTTTTTAGATGAAGTATTAAATGATGCAAAATATCCAGTCGTAAATGCTAACACTTACGATGCTAAAACAAAAAAACATATGTATGAACCTTATGTCATTCTTGATAAAGAGGTTGTAGATAATACAGGTAAAAAACACACACTTAAAGTCGGCGTTACAGGTATTGTACCTACGAAAATTGTTGAATGGGATGCTATCCATTTAGCAGGTAAAGTAGAGATGCAAGAACCAGTTGAAGCGGTAAAAGAAGTTGTACCAGAAATGCAAAAAGCTGGAGCAGACGTAATTGTGGTTCTTTCACACTCAGGTATTGGTGAGGACACTTATGTAAAAGGTGCTGAAAACATTGGATACCAAATTTCTGAGATTGAAGGTGTCGACGCTTTAATTACAGGTCACTCTCATTTAACGTTCCCAGGTGACTATAAAAATCTTAAAAATGTTGACCAAGAAAAAGGTACGATTAACGGTGTACCTACTGTAATGGCAGGAAGCTATGGTAGCTATCTTGGCGTTATTGACTTAAAGCTAGAACAACAAGGCTCTAAATGGGCTGTAGTGGATGGACAAGGTTCTATCCGTTCTATTAAACAGGAAGGCTTAAAACCATCTAAAACAGTTTTAGATGCAATTAAAGAAGCACATGAAGGTACGTTAAAGTATATTCGTCAACCTGTGGGTGAGACAACAGCACCAATCCATAGCTATTTCTCAATGGTTCAAGACGATTCTTCAATTCAAATTGTGACTCAAGCTCAAAAATGGTTTATTGAAAAAGAATTAAAAGGTACTGCAGATGAAAACACACCACTTCTTTCAGCTGGTGCACCTTTCAAAGCAGGCTCACGTAACAACCCTGCAGATTACACAAATATTCCTGTAGGCCCGCTTGCGATTAAAAATATGGCAGACATCTATCACTTTGACAATACTGTTGCAACGATTAAAGTAACAGGAGCAGAAGCAATTGAATGGTTAGAAATGGCTGCTGGTATATTTACGACAATCGATCCAAATAAAACGGAAGAACAAAATATTATTGACCCAGAAGGACGTTCTTACAATTTTGATGTATTAGATGGTTTAACATATCAAATTGATGTAACTTCATCACCTAAATATGATCGTAGTGGTAAGTTAGTAGACGAAAAAGCGAACCGTATTAAAAACGTACAATATAACGGTAAACCAATTGATCTAAAACAAGAATTCATCATTATTACAAACAACTACCGTGTTGGTGGATCTTATGGTGCCACATTCAAAAATGCAGACGGCTCTAACGTAACAAACTATGCGTACGAAAATCGCCAAGCTGTTATAGATTACATTATGGAAAATAAAACAATTAATCCTGCTGCGGATAACAACTGGTCGTTTGTACCATTCCCAGCAAATACTAAAGTTATTTACAACTCAGCTAAAGATGCGCAAAAAGTTATTCCTACAGGCAGCAATATCGAATATTTAGGAGATACAGAAGGCGGCTTTGGTAAATATTTAATTAAATAATGATTAAATGTTAAAAGGAGAGCGCGTTGTTTAAACGCTGCTCTCCTTTTTTTGTCGCTCAAATGAGTGATAACGTGTTCCTTGAAATGTTAATAAGCCAAAGTCACCATCTGCAAGCTGTCCGTAATCACGACCATTCATTCTTAATTCTAGACGATCGCCACTTTGTACTTCAAACGTAACATAGTACGATGTATGAGCACTAGAGTTACCAGAACCTCCACTAGTATTAGACCGTTTTGTTACGACTATAGCGGGTACTGTTAATAATGGTTCATTGTTGTTTTTCGACCATTGTACGATGCTTTTAACAATAGTAAATGCAATGATGCCGAACACGATAAAAAACATTATCGAAATAAAAGAATTTGCAAAAGAGAATTCATCAAACCCGATCATAAAAGGCCTCCAATCTATGAAATATTGTGCTTGAAGTTGTTATAAAGGATTTATTTCAAGATCCACTACAAAATTAATACACCATCTGTTTCTAGGAGAATGTTATAAACTAAATTAAAATCCCGACGGTCAATCTGTGCCTTAGCTTGAAATCCATGTACTTCTTGCGCCCATGGATTTACACTGTTCCCTGTATATACTGTTGTAAATACGATAGGGATCGTTATGTCTTTAACAGTTGAATCTACATGAATCTCAAACTTCTTATCTTCTAGTTTTCAATATATGTAGACGTGAATAAAGTTTTTGGATAAATGTCAGCGTCAAAAAAATCAGGAAATACAAGATGTGCATCACAATCAAAGTTTTCCTAGCAACAGCGATTGTGAATGATATTTTTTCATCCTTCATTTGTTCAAAATCTGACACAGCTATTTCTGCATTGTACGATTCAAATTAACCATATATTTTGATATCATCATATGTCGTCCAAAAAAGCCAATAGGTGAATGACTAAAATCAATCGTATATTTTTTCATTGAAAAAGCACCCTTAAACCGTATCTTACACGAATGATAAATTAAACAATCCAGATATTCAATGGGTTTTTGGGAAAAATGAGAGAATATTACATTGGTAAAAGTTTATTTTGTGAATGTTTCAATGAAAGTCAGGTTAGTCAACATAACGTTTTCTTAAAGGGGATGCAACAATAGAAGTAGTCATAATAATAAAATCATGTGCATTTATATAGAAGTAAGTGGCTATTTTTATTAAATATTAGACTACCATGACTACTCTCTAATGGGGCGGGCATGGCTAATTTTTTTATGCCATCATTGGCTTTTATATGATGTTGTATCAAAAGTAAATACCGAAAATGAAAAATAACTATAGTTACACTTAGTAATCAAATAATAAATAGTAAATAAGTTACTTCAAATTTACTTTTCTTAAAATAATCGTTACAATAGATTACATAAGAGGTGAAAAAAATGAATGAGACAAATTTATGTCCTCGTTTAGCTAAAGCAATGGATTTAATTGGAAAACGCTGGACAGGGCTAATTTTATATCAATTATTAGATGGACCACAGCGCTTTAATGAGATTGAATCTGCATTACCTGTAAGTGGCCGTTTATTATCGGAACGTTTAAAAGAGCTAGAAAAAGAAGGGCTTGTTGAACGAAAAGTGTATTCAGAGGTACCAGTACGTGTTGAATATTCTTTGACAGATAAAGGGCGTGCACTCGAAGGAGCAATCCGCAATATCGAATCATGGGCAACGAACTGGCTTTAAAAGTGTGAAGTCTATCTCGAAATTTCAGATGGATTGATAAACATTGGACATATGTAATACTAATGACCATGAGTTTTCTTTATCCTATTATTCATTTCTGCACAGGGAGTCTCGTTACCTGTTAAGGCGAGATAAAAAATACCCTTCATTTTACTTGTCAAATTAGGGTTCTAAATCCATACTAGTGTAGAGTAAGAAGGACGTTAGAAAGGAATTAGCTTCATGACAAAAGAACAATGGGTGGCGGATTTAGCACAGAGCGTTAATCCAGCCAATATTAAGTTAGATGAATCATTACAGCAATATACTATGACAAAATTAGGTGGTAAAGCGGATGTTTTCGTTCTCGCTGAAACAGAGGATGAGGCAGCAACGGTTATTCGCTATGCTTCCGTGAATAATATACCATTATTAATGTTAGGTAATGGATCTAATATGGTCGTTCGTGATGGCGGTCATCGAGGGATCGTTGTTACATTTTCACATTTAGATGAAATTCATATTAATGGTGACCATGTTTACGCGCAAAGCGGTGCACTTATAAAGGATGTATCAAAGCTGGCAGCAGCAGCATCTTTAACAGGCTTTGAATTTGCATGTGGTATTCCAGGCTCAATTGGTGGAGCTATGGCAATGAATGCAGGTGCATATGGTGGTGAAATTAAGGATATTATTATTTCATCAAAAGTGTTAACAAAAGAAGGCGACATTTTAATATTATCAAAAGAAGAGCTTGAACTTGGATATCGTCAAAGTATCATTGCCAAAAAGGGATACTATGTATTATCATCCGAATTTCAATTAGCTAAAGGTGTGCAGGAAGAAATTGATGCAAAAATTGCTGATTTAACGTTTCAGCGAGAATCTAAGCAGCCGTTAGAATACCCATCTGCGGGGAGTGTTTTTAAGCGCCCACCAGGTCACTTTGCAGGTAAGCTTATTCAAGATAGTGGCTTACAAGGAAAAGGCGTAGGTGATGCAGAGGTATCAACGAAGCATGCGGGCTTTATTGTTAATAAAGGTAATGCAACGGCTACTGACTATATTGCAACAATTCAAATGGTGCAACGAGTGGTGAAAGAAAAGTTTGGCATCGATTTAGAAACAGAAGTAAAAATCGTTGGTGACGACTTATAGGACTCTACGCTCTTCGCTGATGGCGAAGGGTGTTTTTTTAAGGAGTGAAACAGCAAATGAAATTTATATCTTGGAATGTCAATGGAATTCGAGCATGCTTAGGTAAAGGGTTTTTAGATTTTTTGAATCAGGTAGATGCAGATTTTTTCTGTATTCAAGAAACGAAGTGTCAGGCTGGACAAGTGGAGATTTCACTTGAGGGATATGAGCAATATTGGAATTATGCACAGAAGAAAGGTTATTCAGGTACAGCTATTTTTACAAAGCATACCCCACTTGCAGTACGTTACGGCGTAGGTGAGGATGAGTCGCAGGAAGAGGGGAGAATTATTACGTTAGAGTATGAAGATTTTTACTTAGTGAATGTCTATACTCCGAATTCGCAGCGTGATTTAGCTAGACTACCTCTTCGTTTAGAGTGGGAGGATCGATTAGCGCTCTATTTAAAAGAGCTAGATGCCAAGAAACCTATAGTATACTGTGGCGATTTAAATGTTGCACATATGGAAATTGATTTGAAAAATGCAAAGTCGAATGTTGGTAATTCAGGTTTTACATATGAAGAACGTGCAAAAATGACTGAGCTATTAGCAAGTGGTTTTGTAGATTCATTCCGCTACATGCATCCAGATACGACAGACCACTATACTTGGTGGTCCTATATGAACAAAGTACGTGAACGTAATATTGGATGGCGTATTGATTACTTTATTGTTTCTGAGAGACTAAAGAGCAAAATTAACGTGGCAAGTATTCATTCACAAATTATGGGCAGCGATCATTGTCCAATCGAGCTACAGCTTAATAACTAGTATTTATGAAAAATAAAATGGTCAAGGAAATCTTTGCGAATGTTGTGGCACTTTAAATGAGGTGATTTCCGTTCCAGGCTACTCGCTTTCCTGTGGGCGAGCGCCGAGCTGCTTCCTCCGCTCTGCTCCGTGCAGGGTCTCGCCTGTCTTGCTTTCCCACGGGAGTCGAGTAGCTTTCCACTCCAATCAACAATAGCGTAGAACTTTGAATTTTAACCATTTTAAAAGTGAACGATATGGTCACTCATCATAATTAAACCAAATAGAGTGTATATCTTGCCATTGCTGTCGCTTTATTAGTACTATGCTTCGCACAGAGAAAACATTTTGCTAAAGTTTCCGTTTTGTCACTATAAATTAGAATGACATGGTAAGAAATACATGCTAAGTGAATTGGTTGATTGGAGTGGAGACTGAGCGACTCCTTGGGGATTAGCGTCACAGATGAGACCCTGGAGCGAGCAACGCGAGTGAAGCGGCTCATCGGACGCCCCCAGGAAGCTTTGCTCTGTGCGAAAGCGAAGCGACAGCTACAAAGCGCTCAGTCGGAACGGAAATCAACCCCTTGTTTTGCGAAAGACCATATTTTAATTAATAACACCTAATCTCATTGAGACAATAGTTTTTCAACAACATAAAAAATCGTATTTTCTTAAAAGGAAATACGATTTTTTTTTATACTGCAAAGCAATAAACGTAATAAACAGTAAACTTCGAATCTTTAAAAGGTAACAGAATATATTGCAAAAAGGGGGTTGAGGTGTGAGAAAGTTTACATGGAAAAAATGGCTTCTTGCTATAGCTGGACTTTTATCGGTAGTTGCTATTGTCGCATTGATCAGTTTTACATGGTTTATGAATAAATCAAAACCAATAATTGATGGGGAGCTTTCGATGAGTATGCTGGATCAGGATGTAACTGTCACAAGAGATGACAAGGGGATCCCGCATATTTTTGCTAAGACAGATGCAGACTTGTATCGCGCGCAAGGCTATGTTCAAGCGCAGGACCGACTGTTTCAAATGGATTTAGCGCGAAGACAGGCGAGCGGTCGCTTGTCAGAAATAATCGGTGAGGCAACGATTAATACGGATAAATATTTCCGAACATTTAGTTTACGAGATGCAGCTGAAAAATCATTATCCAGCTATGATGCAGAAAGTAGACATGCACTTGAGTGGTTTACGGATGGCGTCAATGCTTTTATTGCGCAGGCGAAGGAAAATAATACATTAAGTTATGAATTTGCATTACTAGGATATGAACCAGAGGAGTGGTCCGTTGTAGACTCTCTTACTATTGGTAAATATATGGCCTATGATTTAGGTGGTAACTGGAACACGCTCGTCTTCCGTCATTGGGCATTACAAAACTTTAGCGAAGAAAAGGCAAAAGAATTATTTATAAAATATCCTGAAAACGCTGCATCCATAATAGCGGCAAATAAAGATAATCCAGTAGCGGTGGTGGGACATTTTAATGCAGACCTGTTACCAAATGAATTTAATGGTAGTAATAACTGGGTTGTATCAGGGAGTAAGACGAAAAATGGTACACCTATTTTAGCAGATGATCCACATTTAGGATTAAGCACACCATCTATTTGGTATCAAATGCATCTACAATCCCCAGAGCAAAATGTTAGTGGCGTAATCTTTGCAGGTATTCCAGGCATTATTTTAGGTCACAACGATGACATTGCGTGGGGAGTAACGAATGTTGGACCAGATGTGCAGGATTTATATATTGAAATACCAAATCCGGATAATCCAACCCAATTCCGATACGATGGTAAATGGGAACAAGCGGAGGTACGTGATGAATCGATTAAAGTAAAGGACGGAGAAACGGTAGATTTTGAAGTCGTTGTCACACGTCATGGGCCTATTATGACGGATTTAGCATTTAAGGATACAGAGCCAACCGCACAATTTTCGATGCAATGGACGGCACTGCAATCGACGTCAGAGCTACGTGCAGTACTAGGATTTAATAAGGCAAAATCCTGGAATGAATTTGAAAAAGCGTTAGAAGATTTTAAGGCACCAGCTCAAAATTTCGTCTTTGCATCAAAGGATGGCACGATTGCTTATAAAGCGAATGGTCAAATTCCCATTCGAAAGCAAGGGGACGGGCAATTACCAGTACCGGGTGATTCTAGTGACTATGGGTGGGAGGGCTTTATCCCGTGGGATGAGCTACCGACTGTAGTAAATCCAGAAGAAGGTTTTATTGCAACAGCGAATAATGAAGTTATTGGGGAAGAGTATCCTTATCATATAACGGATTTCTGGGCACAGCCTTATCGTTTTGAACGGATTAAGGAAGTGTTAGAAGCAAATGATTCTTTAACAGTGGAAGACATGATGAATTTACAAATGGATCAGCACAACCTATATGCGCGTGAGTTTTTACCATCTTTATTAACGTCGATAAAAGCCCAAGATCAGGGTGGGAAATATAAAGATGTCATTCAATTATTAGAGAATTGGGACATGGTAGATGCAAAGGATTCAGGGGCGCCATTAGTGTTCCATACATTAATGCAAAAATTACAAGAAGTGTTATTTAAGGATCAGATGCCAGAAGATATGTATGATTTAATGTACGGGAAATTTAATATTACAGACCAGCTTTTACGTACAGCCTATGCAGGTAAGAAGAGCATATGGATCGAGGAACAGGGCGGAGTCGATGCAACCGTTTACAAGGCACTAGAGCTCACTGTCGCACAAATAGAAAATCAATTCGGAAAAAATGCATCGAAATGGAAATGGGGAGACTTTCATCAACTTACCTTTGACCATACATTAGGCAACGCTTCGCCAATTCTTGCGGCATATTTTAATGCTAAAAAGATTCCTATTGGAGGTTCAAAGGTTACTGTTCAGGCTGCTGATAATGATTTAGCTGGGAATGTTACTCACGGAGCATCATGGCGCTTTGTTGTTGATGTTGGTGATTTAAACGCAGCCTATCATATCGTTGGTCCTGGACAGAGTGGACATGTAAAATCTGCTTGGTATCAAGATCAAGTAAAGGATTGGGCTAATGGAGACTATCATAAAACATATATAAGGAAAGATGATATTAAAGGTAAAACGTTACGATTAAAAGCGCAATAGGGAGAGAGGTTATTCGCAAACGAGGGGTTGATTTCCGTTCCGGCAGGGCGCTTTGTTGCTGCCGCTCCGCTTTCGCTACAGAAAACATCTGTAGCTGCCGCTCCGCTTTCGCACAGAGCAAAGCTTCCTGGGGGCGTCCAGTCTTCACTACAATCAACTAATTCACATGCCATACGTTTTAACAAAATGACATCCAATTTTTTAGTTTTATCGGAACACTTTCAGGAATGATCGCCCAACTTTTAATTTTTATCGACATCTACCTTCCGAAGAGCAAAAAAGAGGCTTGGACAAAACTAGCTAATAGTAAAGAAAAAAGAGAAATCGATGCTGTTCGATTTCTCTTTTTTCTTGTTTGACTAAGTCATTCTATTTTCTTTACCCTATTTCTCTGTTAATGGCAGAATATTTCCGGAGATTTACTGCCTTGAGGACTTTTATAGACTAACTTTTTCGATTTATCACCCAACTTTCGAAAAATATCGACATCTACCTCCATGAAACGCTAAATTTAACATCAAAAAAGCGCGAGAAATCAACGTTTCTAAATTGATTTCTCACGCTTCTTAGGTTTTGACCAGTTTTGTCCCAGTCCCTTTTACTTTATTATGTCGCTCAGTCGGAACGAAGATCAACCTCTTAGCATGCCTTATTAATCTCAACTTGTTGAATATGTCACCATAATTTCATTATCAAAACAACATGCAAAGTTATCACATTGAAGTGATAGCTTTTTTATTTTTATATTTATAAGTTAGCAATTTATATAAAGACATTTTTTGAATTTGTGATATAAGTCATTTACATTCAAATATCTGTTTGAATATGATGGAATATTATGTTATAGTGATGACAATCAAACGAATATTTGAATGAGGTGGGGAAATGCCAAAAGAAGTATGTGAGATAACACAAGTTCACGAAGAAGCTGTCGTTAAGGTACAACAGCAAATGCCAGATCTGTCAGGAGTAGCAAAATTTTTAAAGGCATTATCTGATGAAACAAGACTTAAAATTGCGTATGCCTTAACGGTCGAGGATGAATTATGTGTTTGTGATGTTGCCTCCATTATTGGCTCGTCAGTAGCAACAGCATCGCATCATTTACGTTATTTAAAAGATAATAACTTAGCAAAATCGTATCGTAAAGGAAAGCAAATGTATTACTCTTTAGCTGATGAGCATGTGTATCAAATTGTAACGGTTGCCTATGAACATACGAAAGAAGGGATTGCAGATGGGAGCGACGTCAACTAAACAAGAATATAGGTTGCAAAACTTGTCCTGTGCAAGCTGTGCAGCAAAGTTCGAAAAAAACGTGAAAGCTATTCCAGAGGTACAGGATGCGCAAGTTAATTTTGGTGCTTCTAAAATAACAGTTATTGGTGATGTTGGCGTTGATCAACTTGAAGAGGCAGGTGCTTTCGACGGCATAAAAGTATCCCAATCAACAGCAAGAACACTTGAAAAATCAACACCTTTTTATCGAAAAACAGAAAATATATTAGCTGGAATTGCCCTGATATTTGTAGTGCTTGGATATGTGTTTGGGACAATACGTAGTGAAACGGATCCACTAGCTATTGGGATGTTTATTATCGCGATTCTAGTTGGGGGCATCGGGATTTTTAAAACGGGATTCCGCAATCTAGCGCGTTTTGAATTTGATATGAAGACACTGATGACCATTGCCGTAATAGGAGCGGCTATTATAGGAGAATGGAAAGAAGCAGCTGTTGTAGTCTTTTTATTTGCAGTAAGTGAAGCACTTGAAGCGTATTCAATGGATAAAGCACGTCAATCGATTCGTCAGCTAATGGATATAGCTCCACCAACAGCAACGGTAAAGCGCGCGCATGGTGAACATTTCCATGAACTAGAGCTACCAACTGAGGAAATTAAAATTGGCGATATTTTAATCGTTAAACCGGGGCAAAAGATTGCTATGGACGGAATTGTAGTTAGTGGATTGTCAGCAGTGAATCAGGCAGCAATTACGGGCGAATCTATTCCCGTTAATAAAACGGTCGATGATGAAGTATTTGCAGGTACTTTAAATGAAGAAGGTGCCTTGGAAGTTCGTGTGACAAAGCGAGTAGAGGATACAACAATTGCCAAAATCATTCATCTTGTTGAAGAAGCACAGGCAGAAAAAGCACCTTCACAGCAGTTCGTTGATCGCTTTGCAAAATACTACACACCTGCAATTATGATTCTTGCTTTACTTGTAGCGGTTATACCACCTTTATTCGTAGGTGATTGGCAACATTGGATTTATCAAGGATTAGCAGTCCTTGTTGTAGGTTGTCCATGTGCACTAGTCGTTTCCACGCCAGTTGCTATTGTAACGGCAATCGGGAATGCTGCTAGACAGGGTGTCCTTATTAAGGGTGGTATTCATTTAGAGCAGCTAGGTCATATCGAAGCAATAGCATTTGATAAGACAGGTACACTGACAAAAGGCCAACCTGCTGTAACGGATATTTTTACAGCGAAAGAGATGTCTGAGGATTATGTTTTACAGCTAGTAGCGGCAGTTGAAAAACAATCGCAGCATCCATTAGCAAAAGCTATTTTGCAGGCATTGCATGCTAAAAACTTAACAGAGCTTATACCGGCTGACTTTCAATCCGTAACAGGCAAGGGTGCTTATGCAACGGTTGATGGTCAAACAATCTATGTAGGCAGCTTAAAATGGATTGCTACTTTAACGACTGTTGATGAAAAGGTAAAAGAACAGGTTAAAAACCTTCAAAAACAGGGTAAAACAGTTGTAGCAGCTGTTAGTAATGATCAGTTTATTGGGATGCTTGGAATTGCTGATCAATTACGTCAAGAAAGTAAAGATGTCTTGGATAAATTAAATGCTCTAAAAATAAAGCATAAAGTTATGCTGACAGGCGATGCAGAACCAACAGCACAGGCAATTGCAACTTCTTTAAATATGACAGATGTGAGGGCAAGTTTATTGCCAGCAGAAAAATTAATGGCCATTAAAGATTTACGTGCACAATTTGGCGCAGTGGCGATGGTAGGAGATGGCGTCAATGATGCGCCTGCACTTGCCTCAGCCAATGTTGGTATTGCAATGGGAGGTGCTGGCACTGATGCAGCACTAGAAACAGCAGATATCGCATTAATGGGTGATGATTTAACGAAGCTTCCTTATACGATTGGCTTAAGTAGAAAAACATTACGCATCATTAAAGAGAACATAATATTTGCCTTAGCCTTAAAATTAGTTGCCCTGTTACTCGTTATCCCGGGATGGTTAACATTGTGGATTGCAATCTTCGCAGATATGGGTGCTACATTACTAGTTGTTATTAATTCATTACGATTAATCAAAACTAAAAAATGGTGAATAATTAAAGCCTCTGGTGGATGTCCGGTAGCAGTATATAGGAAATTAGTCTTTCAAGGAGCTAATGATTTTAATTGAGATAGATACTACTACCGATTCTTGAAAAAAATCTTTGTTAACGCTATTATGGTTTCAGGAATTATGTAACAATTAAATATAAACGAGGCGAAGGTTTGAATATGTCAGATCCTATTTTGGTAAATGTTACAGAGGAAATTGTGTGTGGTTTAGTAAGTTTTCTACTACGAGGACCGGAATATCAAACATTTTGTAAATGTGAAATCTGTGAACTTGATGCAGTGGCACTTACACTGAATGCATTGCCTAGTAAGTATGTTACATCTTTGGAATCCCGAGATGAAGCGTTTAAAGAGATGAATACTCCTGAAAATATCGAACAAATCAATAAAGAGATTATTCATGCATTACATGTGGTAAATAAGTATCCTCGACATAAAGCGGAGCCCACTTCTATATGAAGTAGGCTCTTCGTGTTTTTGAAAAACTGAATGGTCAAGGGGATTTTTTTATATATGTTGTGGCGCACTTAATGTGGATGATTTCCGTTCCAGGCTACTCGCTTTCCTGTGGGCGAGCGACGAGCCGCTTCCTTCGCTACGTTGCTGACGCTTCGCTTTCGCACGGAAAACACTCGCTCCGTGCAGGGTCTCGTCTGTCTCGCTTTCCCACGGGAGTCGAGTAGCCTTCCACTCCAATCAAAAAATAATGTAGAACTTTAATAAATTTTTTTTATATCAAAAGAGAACGTTAGCGCTATTTTTAAGTAATCGAATAGTCTTATAACAAACGCCATTGTACATTTGTTGCCGACGCTACATTAGCACTTTGCTTTCGTACAAAATACATCTTGCTGAAACTTCACTTAATTTATAGTGTCATCTAGAAGATGCACGCTATGAATTGAGTTGATTGGAGTGGAGGCTGGGCGACTCCTTGGGGATCAGCGTCACAGATGAGACCCTGGAGCGAGCATCGCGAGTGAAGCGGCTCATCGGACGCCCCCAGGAAGCTTTGCTCTGTGCGAAAGCGAAGCGACAGCAACAAAGCGCCCAGTCGGAACGGAAATCAACCCCTCATTTTGCAGTAAAGCCATACTTTATATAAATTGACACCTTAATTTCATCGGTACAAATTTCTAACTAAAGAGAAGCCAACATATGAAGTTGGTTCTTTTTATGTTACGCATGTATTGATTTTCTGGCATATGTATTTTCAGTTAACTTTTAAGGCAAGCTTGTAGTAAACTAGAAAGTAAGAAAAGGAAAGAGAGGGAATGGGATATGCCAACACCTAGTATGGAGGACCATATCGAACAAATATATTTATTAATCGCTAATAAAGGGTATGCTCGTGTGTCTGACATTGCTGAAGCATTATCTGTTCTTCCTTCTTCTGTTACAAAAATGGTTCAAAAATTAGATAAAGATGGTTATTTAGTTTATGAAAAATACCGTGGCCTTACATTGACGCCCAAAGGGGAAAAGCTTGGAAAACGTCTTGTACAGCGTCATGAGCTTCTAGAGCAATTTTTGCGAATCATTGGTGTAGATGAAGAGCGTATTTACGATGATGTAGAAGGAATTGAACATCATTTAAGTTGGACTTCAATCAATCGAATTGCGGATCTTGTACAGGTAATGGAAGAAAATCCGGACATCGCGAAAAAACTAGAGGCAACTAGAACACAACATAATTTTTAACTTCTTTCAGCATTTGTTTTAGTAGTGAAAGCAAAGTGACAGCTACAAATGTTTAAGTAGCGAAAGCGAAGCGTCAGCTACAGAAGTTAAAGCCTTAGGACGCAATTATGTCGAGGCATATTTGATAAGTTTTTTGCGAAAATGATGGTATGAAGGAAAGGAAGACACTATGAACGAATTAAAATCAGGTGAAGTTGTTACGTTAACTGTATTAGAGCAACAAGCATCGAAATGGATCTTAACAAATGGAGTTGACGAACTACCTTTAAATGCTTCGGAGGTAACAGAGCCACTTGCAATAGGTGATCGCCTTGAAGTATTTTTATTTGCAGATCGTCGTGGTGATTTAGCGGCTACGACAGCTATCCCATCTTTTGTACAAGGTGAATACGGTTGGGCTCGTGTCCTAAAAGTAGTCGAGCGTGAAGGGGCTTTTGTAGATATCGGTACTTCACGTGAGGTGCTAGTGAAAGCGGAAGATTTACCTGCAATAACAGAGCTTTGGCCAGCACCGGGCGACCATTTATTTATGACATTACGTACAGATCGCAACGGCGATTTATTTGGACGTTTAGCAACTGAAGAAAAAATTTCGGAATTATTTGAAGGCGCATTTGATGACATGCACAATAAAAACATCAACGCACGCCCATATCGTTTATTACCAGTAGGCTCATTTTTATTAGGCGTAGAAATTCCGTACCGCATTTTTGTCCATGAATCAGAGCGTAATGCAGAGCCTCGTCTTGGACAAGACGTAGTTGTTCGTATTATTGATGTAAAAGATGATGGTTCAATGAATGGTTCACTTTTACCACGTAAGCATGAGCGTATTTCAGGTGATGCACTAGAAATATTAAATTATCTACAAGAGGTTGGAGGCAAAATGCCATTCGGCGATAAATCCTCACCTGATGAAGTACAAGAAATATTTAACATGAGTAAAGGTGCATTTAAACGTGCGTTAGGTACACTTATGAAAGCTGGTAAAGTGAAACAGCAGGATGGTTGGACAGAAGAAATTTAGTGCAGGAAACATTCGTCCTCTAAGATAGGGTGAACGACTGCCAGATAAAGCTAAAGAAAATGACGAGAGCAGCTTTGAAACCTTCTCGTCTTTTTTTCGTACTAATTACTGTATAATGGCATATTTTATACAGGCCAAAAGAGTTTTCTAACGAAAGGGGTCACACAATTTGAAGAAAACGTGGATGAAAATACTAACAGCGACTATGTTAGTATTTGGTGTGATGGCACCAGCAACAAGTTTTGCAGCTGATAATACGCCTCCTAAAGCAATTGATGAAAAACTAGGGGTACCAATCGTCGTATATGGGGCAAACTTATCTGAGGCTGAAAAAGAGTCTGTTAAAAAATCATTAAAAGTGAATGAAGATCCTGAAATTGAAGAAATAACAGTATCAGGTCAAGACTTAGTTAAATATATTAAAGATAGTAATTCAAGCTCTCGTATGTATTCTTCTGCCAAAATTACACGCAAGAATAAAGGAGAAGGCTTAGTTATTGAGATTGTTACACCATCAAATATTACACAAGTTACGTCTGAAATGTATGCAAACGCAATGCTAACAGCAGGTATTGAAGATGCGACAGTGCAAGTGGCTGCGCCAAAAGCAGTTACAGGTCATTCAGCGCTTGTGGGAATTTACAAAGCTTACGAAGAAACAACAGGTGAAAAGCTTGATATGGATCGTACAGATGTTGCAAATGAAGAATTATCTGTAGCAACTACTCTTGCACAATCAGCAGGGGTGGACGATGCCAAGGTTGCAGAATTATTAACAGAAATTAAAAAACAAATTGCAGAATCAAAGCCAGCAACTCGAGAAGATGTTGAAAAGATCGTGCAAGAGCAATTAAACAAGCTTGAGATTAATTTAAGTGACCAGGATCGTCAATTGCTAGTTGATTTGATGGACAAAATTAGTAAGCTAGACATCGATTTTAGTAAATGGTCTGAACAATTAGATGATATTAGCAATACAATAAAAGAGAAATTTGGCGCGCTGATGGAAGATGAAGGATTTTGGGCAAGTGTGAAAAATTTCTTTGCTAATTTAAAAGATACAATTTCATCATGGTTTAATTAATTCATAGAAAAGAGTCTGCAACACTTCCTCTTGATTGCTAGAGGAAAGTGAGCAGATTCTTTTATTTTTATCATCTTAGCTCTTTTTGAAGTGCTATCTACTATCTAATGACCCGTCACTATAACGTGGATTGATTTCCGTTCTGATTGGGCGTCTTCCTAGGTTGTCCGATGAGCAGCTTTGGCCAAAAGGATGTTGGTCACGAAGGGGTTATCACAGGACGTGATGCTTTAGCCTTCAAAGTGTCATCCCTGATCTTTGTGCAAGTACAAAGTCGATTCCGGGCGCAATTATGCCGAGGCATAATTGATAAAGATATGTTACTATGAAAAAAAGGAGTGGTGAGAAATGGAGTTTCAATTACAGCAGTTATCAGACAATAAACTTGCTTTTGTTTATGAGCAAGAAGGGGAAAGATTAGCGGAAATTACATGGCAACAAAAGGGTCAAGTAATGGTAATGGATCACACATATGTATCAGATAAGCTCCGTGGTCAAGGTGTGGCAAAAAAATTATTGGATTATGCAGCGGCTTACGCCCGTGGAAATGGCTATAAAATGGAAGCGGTTTGTTCTTATGTAGTTGCAGCATTTGAAAAATCTAATGCTTATGATGATGTAAAACAATAAAAATAAGGCAATCTGCTTGTTAAATAAGCGGATTGCCTTTTAACTTTTTTCAGTAAATGTTTTTGTAAATCATCCACGAAGCTCCTCAAAGTAAAATAACACTGTAAATTAGTCCTGTTAAAAGGCTTGCTCCACCTACTAATGACACCATATCTATCCAATCATATACTGAGTCTAAATCTTTCATAACAATCATCTCCTATTATTGGTATTAATTCATTAATTCCCATACCTTGTCCTTTATAGTCATCAAATAGTTACAAAATTATAGGATATACAAAAAAATGGCTCAGAATGTATGGTTGATTTGCTGCAATAAAATTTAGTAGGAGAATGATTAAATATATCTGAAAAAGTACTATGAATTAATGACAGAGATGTTTATATGACAGAAGCGATGGGTTATAGATGACTCTCATTTTATATATCTGCTGTAACAGGTGTGTTGATTAACCATTTTTATCCACCCTAATTAAATTAGAAGGATCTG
>NZ_JARVRU010000096.1:0-31152 GCF_030209535.1 Lysinibacillus sp. fls2-241-R2A-57 | reverse complement strand
GCACAGATAAAACATTTGCCGCTGTCGCTTCGCTTTCGCACAGATAAAACATTTGCCGCTGTCGCTTCGCTTTCGCACAGATAAAACATTTGTTGCTGCCGCTACGCTTTCGCTTACGCGTAGAGCGAGGCTTCATGCGGTGAGCGTCGAGCCACTTCTTTCGTTTTGTTGGCCTGTAAGTAGAGGAACGAAGGCAAAACATCACGTCCTATGATAATGCCTTCGGACCAATGTTCTTTTGTCCTCAAGTGGCTCATCAGACGACCCCGAGAAAGCCTCTAATCGGAATGGAAATCAATCACACGTTATGATGATGAGCTTATTTATTTTAAGAAAAAAAGAGCATAAATAGTGGGCACAATGATTATGCTAAGTAGGCGAAATTTTATATATGGTCGAACGGAAAGTTTGGCTGATTTCGCAATAACAAAAATTTGTAAGTGTATGCTTATACTTTGCATTGTTAACAACATAACAACTAGTAATGGTAAATATGAAAGATTGGGAAAAGCCGAAACGGTCATTTTAAGACCATTTGTAACTTCAAGAATTGCAGCGACAGAAAGCTCAGCTATATATGGAAATTTCGGTATCAGTGAATCTAAGCCCTGCTGAACAATCGTTTGGATGGTAGTGAAAAAAATTATTGTCGTTCCAACTAATAGTATTGTTGGTGCTGTTTCTTTTAAGCTTTCAGAGAATGGTGATGTATACAAAGGTGTATTGTGTATGGAGATGCTAGGAAGATCGATTTTACGAAATAAGAAGTAACCAGTTATTAAACAACAAATATTAAAACTATGTAGTAAACATAAAAACAACCATCCAAACGTATTACTGTGTAATAAATCGAGGCTTACAAATCCCAATACGAAGAGTGGACTTGGTGCATGACATACGGCTAATAAAAAATTTGCTTCTTTTGGATGTAGTTGTCCACTGTTTTTTAAGTAAACGATTGTTGTTGCTCCAGACGGATACCCCCCGAGTGCGCTAATAATGTATGCTTGTACGTATAATGAAGCTCTTTTTGTTTTCGTTCGCATAGGAGCCGTTAAACGGAGAAGCCATTGCGTTAAAATAAGATAAGGCAATAAATATGGGAATAGCGCATCCATAAAAAGGTTTAAACCTAAATCGGTACCATTGTGAGCTGTTTGTGGGAATAACAAGAGTAATAGAATAAGAACTATGCAAATCGCTATTTGAATTGTCGCATACATGTTATCATCTCGTTTCAACTTTTTGTCATTCACAAAGGCAAATGCTAAAATCAATATATGTAAAAAAGGCAAAAACATGAACGTATGGTTTTGCGAGCGTCCTAGGAGGTTTTTTCTAAATGAAGAAAAAAATTAGTATTTATGCAGTGTTATTAGTCGTGATTTGTTTTTTTGCACTATACCGACTAGACGCTTATATTATGAAGCCTGGAAGTGCTTATGATGTCAGTAAATTTGTTACCGTTGAAAATGACCACACAGAAAATAAAGGGTCTATGAGTTTAATGACGGTAGCTATGCAGCAAGCAACGCCTTTTTCGTATTTATGGGCGAAAACACAAAAACATCAAAAAATAATGGATATTAGTCAAGTTCGAAATCCAATGGAGGATGAAGAAGAATATAATGTTCGACAGCTTAAATTAATGACTGATTCACAATTTAATGCAAAGTATGTAGCTTTTCAAAAGGCAGGTATTCAAACAAAAATTATCTTCAACGGTGTTTTTGTATTAAATGTCTTAGAAGGTGGTGCTTCAGAAAATCTATTAAAAGCTGGTGATGAAATTATTGAAGTTGATGGGCAAAAAATTAAAAACCAACAAATGCTTGTAGATCTTTTGAAGCCTAAGCAACTTGGGGACAAAGTGACAATTAAATTTAAACGGAATAAAAAAGAACAAGAAGTAACGATTACATTAAAGGAAATCCCGAAATCAGAAGAGAAAAGAGCTGGTTTAGGTATTACGTATGCTGAAAGTAAATCTATTGAAACAAATCCTAAGGTGTCTATGAAGACTGAGGATATTGGAGGTCCATCTGCTGGACTAATGTTTACATTAGAAATTTTAGATCAGCTTCTCGAAGAGGATTTAACAAAAGGCTATGCTGTTGCAGGTACAGGGGAAATGCTGGTTGATGGTACTGTTGGAAGAATTGGTGGAATCGACTATAAAGTTATTGCCGCGGATCGAGATGGTATGGAAATCTTTTTTGCGCCAGATGATGAAATTTCTCCAGAAATGAAAGCTAAATATCCCGAGCTAGAATCTAACTATGCTACAGCAGTAAAGACTGCTAAGGAAATTGGTACAAAAATGAAAATAGTTCCAGTTAAAACAGTTGATGATGCAATCGAATATTTAAAACAATTACCGCAGAAATAAAGATTTATCATCATAATGAGGAATTGATTTCCGTTCCGGCTGGGCGCTTTGTTGTTGCTGTCGCTACGCTTTCGCACAGATAAAACAATTGCTGACGCTACGCTTTCGCACAGAGCAAAGCTTCCTGGGGGCGTCCGATGAGCCGCTTCACTCGCGATGCTCGCTCCAGGGTCTCATCTGTGACGCTGATCCCCAAGGAGTCGCCCAGCCTCCACTCCAATCAATCACTTTACTTAGCATGTACCTTCTGGTCACTGATAAAAAGAAACTTTGGCAACAAATGTTTTATATTCGAAACAAAGCGGCAGTAACAGGTGTTTTTTGTGCGAAAGCGAAGCGACAGCAACAGGTGTTTTTTGTGCGAAAGCGAAGCGACAGCAACAGCAGATGTACAACCACGTCACTGTTATAAATCTAATCTATTCGATTATGGTAAGTAGTTACAGCGTTCGTTTTTAAAATGCATAAAATTTATAAAAGTTCTACGCTATCATTGATTGGAGTGGAGGGCTACTCGAGTGCTCCTGTCGCTTCGCTTTCGTCGCAGAGTAAAGCTTCCTGCGGTAAAAGCGAGATAGGTGAGACCCTGCAGGGAGCAAATGTTTTTCGTGTCAAAGCGGAGTGTTAATGAAGCTGCTTAACGCTCGCCCGCGGGAAAGTGAGTAGCCTAGAACAGAAATCAACTCCTCGTTTTGCCAAAGAGCCATAATGTGCTGCCTTTAATTTCACTGACATACAAGTTTTTCAACACACTAAAAGGATGCTAGAAGAATTTCTGGCATCCTTTTAGTATGATTTTTATCACTTAAAAACGAATCGGTGGTGTTTGATAATCTTTCGGAAGACTTTGCTCCTTTGTTCCGTGTTCTATACTTAAATTGTATACCTCTGCTGCATGAATATCTACAGCAAGCATAGCATCATCCATAGCGGCAACACGACTGATTAAAGGTAAAGGGATGTCTTTTTTATGCATTCCTAAATAGGCTTGCCCCTGTGTACTCATGCCGAGTAAACGAATATTGGATGGGGCATCAAAGCTTTGCAACTGTTCCTTTGTAAATCCGGTATAAATGTGTGTGAGCATACGCTGAAGTCGTGTCCAAGTATAGCGTTTCGATTTTATTTTCTCCATAAAGCTGCTGAATGAATGACTTGTTTTCGCTGCTTTAATAAGAGCATTCTCAATTCCTTCTGTTACTTCAGCATAGCGAGTAAGCTCATTAGGTGTGTGCCGAATAAGTGTAAACTGTAAGAAAGGCCAAAAAGTTTCCCAACTTGCAAATTTACCGTATTTTCCATACCAATCAGATAAATAATCAAATGATGCTTTAGGGAGAACATCTTGTACACTTTGTAGTGCACTGGTTGTTGCTAGAGCCTTGCGTATTCCTGTCGCACTAGCGATGGATGCACCTTCTTGTAAAGCGTCATGGTAACCTGCAGCAATGCGAGGGATCGTTAAAGGTTGAATCTTCCCACCTAGCGCCATGGCAGCCTCAATATAATGAAAACCAAGTATATTGTTTGGTTGTGCCAAATCAATGTATGTTGCAGGAAACTTTTGAGAAAGCTGTTGATAGGCATAATGTAGACTTTTAGGATAGCTTGCGCCCGTTTGAAGGCTTTCTTTAATAAGAGCGTCATATTCAGTGCGATGATTATTAATGAGCTGAAACGTATTCATAAAGGGTTGTATGGAACCGTCTTCGCTTCCGAAGGCAAAAGAATCGCAACCAATTGCAGAAAGTAAGGAAATTGCACCTTTTGCGAAATCAGTTGCAGGTGCGGTACTGTAGACATAGGGTAGCTCGATGACAATATCAACACCACCTGCTAGGGCCATTTTTGTACGTGTCCATTTATCGACCATGGCTGGTTCACCGCGCTGCAAAAAATCCCCGCTCATGATAGCGATGGCTATATCCGCTTGTGCTACTTTTTTTGCCTGTTCCAAATGATAGGCATGTCCATTATGAAAAGGATTGTATTCAACAACTATTCCGACTGCTTGCATTATTTAAGCCCCCTTTATCAATATATTTGCTTCTCGTTCTTAGTGGAGTCTGTTACATATTTAGAACGGTTTGGAGCAAATATGCTTTTCATAGTATATAATTATAGGTGGGTTTTATTGTGGTGACAAGAAATTATCTTGACATCTATTTTTACACATTATATAATCAACAGTGTTGTCTCGAGGTGATTAAACGAATGAAATGGTCAATTCATCAATTATCTAAATACCGCCAAAACGGGATGCCAATCGATGCCTATGTCCAGTTGGACGAGGTGATGGAGCGAAACCAGGATATTCGAGCAATTTCGCCCGTTCATGTAAAAGGGCTATGTACTTTCGGTGCATCGCAAATGACATGTCAGCTAGCTGTGACGGTGACGTTAACACTACCATGTGCACGCACGTGGGAAGATGTTGAGTTTCCAATCGAAGTTGAGACAGTTGAAGTTTTCAGCTGGATTGACGAAGAAAAACGAGGGGAAGATGACGGAGACATTCACTATATTGATGGTGAAGTCATCGACATGAAGCCAGTACTTGAGGAGCTTGTTCTTCTTGAGGTACCTATGCAAGTGTTCAAAGAGAATACTGAAGGACAAATGCATGGTGGTAAAAACTGGTCTTACGCAACAGATGAAGACGTTGAACTACACAAAAAAGCTGACGAACAAAAAGTGGATCCAAGACTAGCTTCATTAGCTAAGTATTTTGATCAAACAGACGAATAGACGATCTGTAAGGAGGTGCCATCAATGGCTGTACCATTTAGAAGAACTTCTAAAACTGCAAAAAGAAAGCGTCGTACGCATTTCAAACTATCTGTACCTGGTATGGTAGCTTGCCCTAACTGTGGTGAAGCTAAATTATCACACCGTGTTTGCAAAGCTTGTGGACAATACAAAGGTAAAGAAGTAGTAAGCAAATAATACAGTGTTTGCTCACTTAAAAGGCTAGTAGAGAGACCATGGCTCTTTACTAGTCTTTTTTTAGTTCGAAAAGACGGAATTTTTCGCTAATTACGAAAAGATATATAGTGCTATAATAATTGTATGATACAATCTATCCAATGTGACAAAGGGGGAAATAGTATGGCTTATATAATTGAAAACAAAGAAGGTATTATGACATTTACGATTAATCGAGAAGAAAAGAGAAATGCGGTCAATGATGAGGTTATGGATGGTCTTCAAGAAGTAATTACATATATTCGAAACCATGATGATGTGCGTTTTTTGGTTGTGACAGGTGCGGGGGATAAATCATTTTGCTCAGGGGGAGATTTGTCTGAATTCCATTCGCTTGAAACTGAGGATGCGGCGTTTGGGATGTTGAGTAAGATGGGCAAAATATTATACGAACTTGCAACATTGCCTGTGCCAACGATTGCATTAATAAATGGAGCAGCGGTTGGTGGAGGTTGTGAGATTGCGACAGCTTGTGATTTTCGACTAGTGGCAAGTCATGCGAAGTGCGGTTTTATCCAGGGAACATTAGCAATTACGAGTGGCTGGGGAGGCGGTACATACTTATTCGAACGAGGGTTACGTCATGATCGTGCGATGAAGATGCTAGTCGATGCAAAACCTTATCCAGCAGAGTTACTATATGAGATTGGTTGGGCTATGCGTGTTTTTGAAGGTTCGAAAGAAGAGGCGTTGAATGATTTTATCGAGCATATGCGTAAAATTCACCCTTCTGTTCATAAGGCTTATAAAGAAATCGAGCTTCGTAAGTGGCGTGAACGTAATATGTATGAACGTGTTATGGAGGAAGTTCGTACATGTGCAAAATTGTGGGAAAGTGAAGCTCACCACGAGGCAGTTGCTAATTTCCTAACAAAGAAGAACAATAAATAATGTGTAACGGCAGTGATTATAGCAAAACATAATCGCTGTCTTTTTTTAACTTCTTTCAGCAAATGTTTTTGCAACGGCGGTTACAGACTGAAAGAAGTTAAAACCTCTGGCGGATGTCGCGGATGTTGAAAAGAATGAATTGTGCGGGCGCAATTCAAAATCCGGACGCAATTACGCCATGGCGAAATTGATTTCGATGATTCTATTTTGCTCGCTCATGCATATAGTAGTAAAAAATGCGAGGGTGATAGATTATGGAATTGAAAAAAAGAAAAGATCAGTGGACAAAGGAAGACGATGAAAGATTAGCAGAAATTGTGTTGCATAATGTGCAAAATGGCAAAACACAGCTAGAAGCTTTTGAATTAGCTGCTGTTGAATTAGGTCGTACAAAACAAGCATGTGGTTTCCGTTGGAATAAAACGTTACGTGGTCAATATAGTCAGTCGCTACTAGCTGTACGAAATCAACCGCAACAATCTATGCGAAGCCATTTGAAATTGGCATTGACAAGTTTTGATGAATTAACAGAGGCTTATCAAACTCTTGAAATAAGGCACCGTGAATTACAAAATGAGCATGATAAACTAGTGAAATGGTTGCAACAAGGGTATTCTTTAATGAAAGATTAAAATGAGAGAGTAGTCGTAAGTTAAAAGTGCTGTAGAGGTAAGTTACTTAGTAAGAGTGTAAACTTGAATGAAAACATAATCCTACACTAAGTATTTCAATAATTATTTATCCCGCATTAAGAAATCTGTACCGAAAGAAAGAAGATAGGTGGGAGATTAACTGCCTGTAAAAGTCCGATTAGTGTATAATAAAAGAACCTGCATAGGAGGTGCCTTAGAACTATTTCTAAGGCACCTCCTTCTGTAGAGAGGGACGAAGGCGGGAAATTTGTGATAGGTTGTTTAGAAGGGTATTCTCTTATTTAGATTGCTTATTTGCAAATGGGGGAGGTGTGGAGTGTAGTGAATGTGGCGATTATTGGTGCTGGGGCTGTAGGTCAGTTAACGGCAAGTTTTTTAGCTGAGTCTGGTATGTCTGTAACGTTGGTTGCAAGAAGGCAGGGGCAAGCGGATGAACTTAATGTAAAGTATTTAACACGAGTGAATGTTGATGGAACGGAAACGGTTCAAAAAGTCGCTTCAACTACGAAATTAGAGGAGCTGCCACAGCAAGATTTAATTGTGATTGCGGTTAAATATGGTCAATTGCAAAAGCTTTACGAACAATTGTCTTCATTACCAAGTGAAGTACCGTTGCTGTTTATGCAAAATGGTTTAGCACATTTTGATGAAGCACTACGTTTACCACAAAAAAATATAGCTTTTTGTTCTGTGTCATTTGGTGCTCAAATGATAGCTCAGTCAACTGTACAACATAGAGGAGTAGGGGCTTGTAAAATTGCGATAGAGCGTGGAAATAGTGATGTATTTAACAAGTTGTTACAACTTAGAAATTCTTTATACCCAATTGAATTGGTTGTTAATGCTGAACAAATGCTATTTGAGAAAGCTGTATTTAATTGTTTGATTAATCCATTAACGGCTGTTTTACAAGTGAAGAATGGAGAGTTAGTAACGAATAAGCAAGCATTTTTATTAATGCAAACTATCTATCACGAGTTGACGGTTGCTTTTAAAGGCATAGAACAAGCTATACCTTTTTTAAAAGTGATAGACTTATGTGAAAAAACAGCAAGTAATACGTCCTCTATGTTAGCGGATCGGATGCAAGGGAGAAAAAGTGAAATTGACACGATTGTTGGAGTGATACTAGAAAAAGCTCTAGCGAGTGGTCACAATTTGCCTACCTTACGTACTTTATATCACCAAGTACTTGCAATAGAGGAGAGCGGTGAAAGAAGTTGAAAGAGTTTTTACATATTGTTATTAGTATCGTCATTTTTTGTCCAATCCTTTTATTTGTGATTGTCTATTTAATTAGTCGGAAGATTAAAATCCGAGGCACTCATGCTTTTGGAGCGGCATCGGACATGACGACATTTTGTTTGTTTTTTTCAGTACCTCTCGCGATTGATGTGCTATGGAATATAAATGTTAGCGCACTCTTAGTATCGTTAGCAATAATGATGGCAATGGTTTTTACATATATTGATTGGCGAACAAAAAAAGAGATTGAAGTGAAAGCGTTACTTAGGAAAATTTGGCGCTTTCAATTTTTGGTACTAAGTACGGCGTATATTGTTATTTGTATAATAGGTGTTATTCAATCAGTAATTGAATATTTACAGGCTGTCTAAGCATTTTCTTTTCATGTTGAAGCCATAAGCGTTAAAATGATAGCATTATAAATTGTTTTTAGTAATAACTCTATATGTTGCAAAAAATATTAAATAAATTCCAAAGTACTCAAGCGTTTAGCAACATACTAAGGGTAAATCGCATAGTAAGTATTAAAGGAGTTTATGACAAATTTGCTTGTTAAGAGGCTCGTCACCAAAAGTTGTGGATGACATTTGTTGATGCGTATGTCTTGAATATAAGTTGGAACGGAAATCAACCACACGTTATGGTAATGAGCTTATTAAGAGCAAGAAGATGATTTAGTGAGTAGAGGAGTTTGTGTTAAATGAAACTGGAGTCAATCCGAGTACCCATAAAAAATCGTTTGCTAGCAGATTATTGGTCGCCAAATACTGCCATCCATGAGTTTTTTGAATATGAATATAACGATAAATCTTTTGAAAAACGAGTGCAATATTTAGATCAGCATGCGCATGATCAAAAAGAATTAACGGCCATTATCCGTCAATTTATGGAGCCGCTTGGTATTTCGAAGAAAGCGAATGAACATTTACAGCAACTAGAGCAAGGTGCTGTTGCGGTTGTCGGTGGGCAGCAAGCGGGTATATTAACTGGCCCTCTTTACTCAGTGCATAAGGCGATTTCAGTCATTACATTAGCGAAAGAGCAAAGTGCGAAGCTTCAACGACCGGTTGTTCCTGTTTTTTGGATAGCTGGAGAAGATCATGATTTAGAGGAAATTAACCATACGTATACATTACAAGGTGCTACTATTAAAAAACGAGCTTACGGTGAACGTTCAAGACGTAAAACAATGGCTTCTGTAACGAGTATAAATAAAGAATCCATGACACAAGTATTGAATACAATTATGAAGGATATTGGTGAAACGGAATTCACTGAAATGCTTATTAAACAATTAGTGGATACGCTTAATAAGAGTGAAACATTTACGGATTTCTTTGCGCAACTTATGAACCAGTTGTTTAAAGATGAAGGTTTATTGATGATAGATGCAGCGGACTTTAAATTCCGACAATATGAGAGTAAGAATTTTACCCGTATCATTCATAAAAATGAAGAAATTGCTAGAGTGGTAACAGAAAAAGAAGTGGAGCTTGAACGTGCAGGCTATGGCAATCCTATTTTGGCATCGAATGAAGCGGCCAATCTATTTTTTGTAGAAGATGGGGAACGTCATCTATTGGAGAGGAAGAATCAGCTATTTGTTAATGTGGCTGCAAATATCAAGCTGTCGCGTGAAGAACTTTTAGAAATTGCAAACAAGCATCCTGAGCAATTAAGTAATAATGTTGTTACAAGACCGTTAATGCAGGAAATGACTTTGCCTGTGCTTGCATTTGTTGGTGGACCAGGAGAGCTTGCGTACTGGGCGACGTTGAAGGATGCATTTTCGGTATTAGACTTACAAATGCCGATTTTTGCTCCGCGACTTCATATCACGATTGTCACGCGTCATGTAGAACAACTTTTACGTGAACTTCATTTAAATGTTGCTGATGTTTGGGATGGGAAAGCGTTACAGCTTCAGGAACAGTTTGTTGCAGAAGTACAGGATGCTGAAGCGAAACGTCAAATTCAGACGATGCAACAAGAGCTTTTCGAAAAATATGCTGCACTTCAAACTTATTTAGAAGAGCAACATCTATTGCTAGATAAAATACTTACAAAAAATAAAGAGAATCATCTAAAACAATTTGAGTATTTACAGCAAAAGATTGAACAAACTGTACTTAATAAGCATGAAACGACAATCCGGAAATTTATGACGCTACAAAATGAGCTATATCCAAATGAGGGATTGCAAGAAAGAACTTATAATCCTTATCAGTATTTCAATGAGTTTGGACCTATGTTGATTGCTGAAATGTTGAAGCAGGATTATAACGTTGGAAATCACCACTATTTACTTTATTTATAATTTCTGAATGTGTATCTTTGTGCCTAATTAATGATTTTATACAATATGGATTTGATGATCACTATCGACATTGCTAGTGAATAGAGAGCTATCCTACTAAGGGTAGCTCTTTTGTTATGTCATTTGGCACAGGTTGGATGTTTCGTTGAAGGTCTAATTTCATATTAGATATTAAAGTGTCAAGTTTTTTTTAAAATAAGTGGAGGAAAGTGGGGGGATGTGGTACATTATTTAATAAAGTGGGGTGAATAGCATGTTCATGGGAGAATATCAACACTCTGTTGATGCGAAAGGACGATTAATCGTGCCCGCAAAATTTCGTGAAGCCTTAGGTGAAACGTTTGTTGTGACACGCGGACTTGATAATTGTTTATTTGGCTATCCTATGGATGAATGGCGAAAACTCGAAGAAAAATTAAAGGGCTTACCGATGACCAAAAAGGATACACGTGCATTTGCAAGGTTTTTCTTTTCTGGAGCAACAGAAGTAGAGATAGACAAGCAGGGGCGCATTAATATTCCTTCAACTCTAATGCTGCATGCACATCTTGTGAAAGAATGTGTAGTGTTAGGGGTTTCGAATCGAATTGAAGTATGGGCGAAAGATGCTTGGGAGACTTACTTTAGTGAGTCTGAACAATCCTTTAATGAAATTGCAGAAAATATGATTGGCTTTGATTTTTAATTTTTAGACGCGTAAGTGTCTGCTGTATATGAAGTTAAGGCCTGAAGGGAGCGAGTGGTATGTTCGATCATACAACCGTGTTATTAAGAGAAACAGTTGATGGGTTGAACATCGATCCTGATGGTGTGTATGTGGACTGCACGTTAGGTGGGGCAGGGCACAGTGAATATTTAGTACAACAATTATCTGAAAAAGGTCGTTTAATTTGCTTTGATCAAGATATGATCGCTATTAACAATGCAAAAGTTCGATTGGCGCCATATATTGAGCGCGTAACATTTGTTCACTCGAATTTCCGCTATTTAAAAGAAGAATTATTAAATCTTGGTATCGAGCAAGTTGATGGCATTTTATATGATTTAGGTGTTTCTTCACCACAGTTAGATACACCAGAACGAGGATTTAGTTATCATCATGATGCACCTCTGGATATGCGCATGGATCAAACGGCATCGCTTACAGCATTTCATGTTGTGAATGAATGGGCATATGAAGATTTAGTGCGTATATTTTTCCGTTATGGAGAAGAAAAATTTTCAAAGCAAGTTGCTCGTAAAATTGAAGAGGCACGCAAGGTGGCACCGATTGAAACGACTGGACAACTTGTAGAACTTATTAAAGAGGGTATCCCAGCAGCGGCTCGCCGTAAAGGTGGACATCCAGCGAAGCGCATATTCCAAGCAATACGAATTGCTGTTAATGATGAGCTAGGCGCAGCAGAGGATTCATTAGTCGATGCGATTGATATGATCAACGTAGGTGGACGCGTTAGTGTCATTACGTTCCATTCATTGGAGGACCGCCTATGCAAGACAATTTTTAAGGAAGCGTCATCATTACCGGAATTACCACCGAATTTACCAGTAATTCCTGATGACATGAAGCCAACTTTAAAGCTTATTACGAGAAAACCGATTCTTCCTTCAGATGAAGAATTGGCAGTAAACAATCGAGCTCGTTCAGCAAAGCTTAGAGTGGTAGAGAAAATTAACGACAAAGGGCGTGAGTAAATGGCAGCAGTTCGTGTAAGGCAGCACCAACAACAACATGTGCAACAACCGATAACACCCTCTAGTCCACAACCCACTATCATACGTCGTAAAAAACCGAACCAGAAGTTTGAAAAAACAATGCTAATTTTTTTAGTTGGCATTATTGCTGTATTATCAGTACTAGTTTTAAATAAGCAAGCAGCAATTCAAACGACAAGCATAGACATTCAAAAAATCGAAGCTGAAGCAGATGAGATTGCTAAACAGAATGTTGACTTGACAGTTCGTGTGAGTGAACTTTCTACATACGATAACATATTGAAAAAAGCTAAAGAACTCGGTTTAACTCTAAATGAGAAAAATGTAAAGGTAGTGCCGGGAGAATGAAAAAAAAGAGATTTCGATTCCAATGGGGAGCCTTTCTATTATTAATTTTTTATGGAGGGCTCTTTTTTCTATTGTTCTCAAGAATGTTTATGTTACAGGCGACAGGTGAAGTGGAAGGACAAGAGCTTGCGGCAAAGGCAGCTGCGAAATATAGTAAAGAAAGTGCCATAACAGCAAGTCGTGGGAAAATTTACGATGGAAATAATCAAGTCATTGCTGAGGATACACTTAGCTACCGATTAATTGCAATTGTAAGTGACAAGGCCACGACAGATCCGAAAAAACCTCGACATGTAGTAGACCCAGAAAAAACTGCGAAAATATTAGCAAAATATCTTCCTGATACTACTGACGAAGAAAAAATCTATAAGCAGCTTACTAGATTAAAAGATGATGGCGAAAAACCTTATCAAGTTGAATTTGGTAGTGCGGGTCGTGGAATAAGTCATGAAACTATGAGTAAAATCAAAGAGGAGAAATTACCAGGGATTATATTTATGAACGATTTAAAACGTTATTATCCAAATGGAATTTTTGCTTCGCACTTAATTGGCTTCACTGTCAGTGAGGAAAATAAGGATGGGACGTTCACGACTAAAGGGAAAATGGGTCTAGAGTACACCTATAACAAAGAACTAACCGGTAAAGATGGTAAGGTTGAATACGAAACAGATGCCTTCAGTTATCTATTGCCAAATAGTGAGAAAATGATAACACCTGCGAAGAATGGCGACGATATTTATTTAACACTTGATAAAACGATTCAAAGCTTTTTAGAGGAAGCAATGACACAGGTGGAAAAGGAATATAACCCCGAATCTATGACAGCCGTTGTAGCAGATCCAAAAACAGGAAAAATCCTAGCGATGTCTCAGCGACCTACGTTTAATCCTGATACACGTGAAGGCACAAATATGAAATGGTTAAATGAAGTTATTGAGGAAACCATTGAACCGGGTTCGACAATGAAAACGTTCACGCTCGCCTCGGCTATTGATACTGGGGTTTGGAATCCAAATGAGAAATTTATGTCAGGATCATATACAGTATATGACCGTACGATTCGAGATCACAATCGGTACGGATGGGGCAAAATTTCATATTTAGAAGGGTTCCAACGATCGGCAAATACTGGGATGGCTCATCTTTTAGAGAAAATTGGTGACGATGTGTTTCTTGACTATCTAGATAGATTTGGCTTTGGTAAGAAAACGGGTATTGATTTACCGAATGAAGCAACTGGTACAATTTTATCTAAGTATCCAATTCAGCGAGTGACAACGACTTATGGTCAAGGTTCTACAGTAACGCCGATTCAGTTAATTCAAGCGATTACGGCGATTGCGAATGATGGAAAAATGATGCAGCCTTATGTGATAGATCGTATTGTAGACTCTTCAACAGGGAAAGTCATTCAAAATCACGAGCCTGTTGAAAAGGGACAGCCGATTAAAGCTGATACAGCAAAACAAGTACGTGAAATTCTTGCCTCAACATTAACATCAAAAGATGGGACAGCGAAGGATTTTATACTTGAAGATTATCAAGTTGCAGGGAAAACAGGTACTGCCCAAATTCCTAAAGCAAGTGGTGGATATCTTGCAAACGAGTACCTGTATTCATTCCTAGGAATGGCACCTGTAGATGACCCACAGCTCGTTATGTATGTCTCGGTTAAAAGACCGAAAAAGCATGAACTTGGTTCTATACCAGTTTCAAAAGTATTTAACCCAGTGATGTTAAATAGTTTAAAGTATTTAAATGTTAATCCTGAAGATGTACAGCATGTTGACAATACAAAAATAAAGGATTACACAGGTCAAAGTGCTGAGGCGATCCAAGTGGAGCTTGCGAATGATGGTCTACAGCCAGTGATTATTGGTGGTGGCGGTAAAATTATTGACCAGTATCCAAAAGGGCCTCAAAAGCTTGTTAAAGGTAACCTTGTGTTTTTAAAAACAAAAGGTGATACAACACTTCCGAACTTTACTAACTGGTCATTGCGTAATGTACTTGTCTTTAAGTCAATGTCCGGTTTAGAAATTGAAGTCGTTGGAGAGGGCTATGTCGCTAGTCAAAGCGTATCGGCAGGTACTGTAATCTCAGATAGTTCACCGATTGTTGTGAAGCTGAAAACACCAGCGGAAGGCTTTAAGAAAGATGTAGAGACCCCTTCTGAGGGTGAAATTGAACAAATAGATGATGAATAGATACTGAATAGAAGTCCACTTTATTTCATACGTTGTAAAAAACAAGGTGTGATGTCGAATGAAGTGGATTTCTATCCATTCCAAAAAGCGATTGCGTATTTTATACGTATTGTTTATGTTTGTAGCAGCTGCGATTGTCATTAGGCTCTTCTTCTTGCAAGTGTTAGATCAAAAAGAACTGACCAAGAAAGCTGAAGAGAACTGGGACCGAGAAATTCCATTTGCCAATGAGCGAGGGCATATTACAGACCGCGATGGGAAAAATATTGTTACCAATAAGCTTGCGCCAACTTTATATTTCATGCCTTCTCAAAGTAAGGATATTGAAGGAGCAGCAGCAAAAATTGCTCAAGTTCTAGGAGTAGATGAACAAAAGCTATTGAAAAAAATGAAGAAAAAAGAATACTTAGTAAAGCTGGCACCTGAAGGGAAAAACATTTCCTATGAAAAAGCAGTGCAGTTACAAGGTATGCAGATTGACGGATTATATAGTGGTGTTGATTATTCAAGGGATTATCCATACGGTACCTTACTATCTCGTTTTTTAGGTTTCACAGGCTATGATGCACAAGGTTTAGCAGGAATTGAATATGAATACAATAAGCTATTACAGGCTAATTCTTCGGCAATACGGCTCTTTACAGATGCGAAAGGGAATAATTTGCAGAATGTAGCAAGCGCTTGGAAGTCTGGTGAAGATGGCGCGACAATCGAGCTGACGATAGATGTAGATGCACAACAGGTCGTCGAGCGTGAATTATCGCAGGCGATGGAGCGTTATGAAGCTGATCAAGCGTTAGCGATTGCTATGAATCCAAACAATGGTGAGATTTTAGCATTAGCCTCCTATCCTACCTTCCATCCAGCAGAATATCAGATGGTAGAGCCTGCTATCTACAATCGGAATTTACCAGTTTGGATGACGTATGAGCCGGGATCGACGTTCAAAATTATAACGCTCAGTGCAGCACTAGAAGAAAATTTAGTAGATTTAGAGAAGGATACTTTTTATGATCCGGGCTATTCAATGGTTGCAGGAGCTAAATTGCGTTGTTGGAAGCGTAGTGGTCATGGACATGAAACATTCCTAGAAGTTGTAGAAAATTCTTGTAACCCAGGTTTTATTGAATTAGGTCAACGACTAGGTGATGATAGATTACTACAATATATTAAAGATTTTGGTTTTGGCCAAAAAACAGGGTCTAACATCGCCGGAGAAGCTTCAGGGATTTTATTTTCAAAAGAAGCCTTTGGACCTGTAGAGCAGGCAACAACTTCATTTGGTCAAGGGGTAGCCGTTACACCTATTCAACAAGTGCAAGCCGTAGCCGCAGCAGTAAATGGGGGTAAGCTTTATACGCCATATGTTGTGAAAAAGGTTTTTAATCCGAATACTGGGGAAGTAATAAAAGAGACTGAACCGGAAGTTAAAAAACAGGTTATTCGAGAAGAGACATCTGCGAAAGTTCGAGGTGCATTGGAATCTGTTGTAGCGAAAGGCTCAGGACGTCAAGCTTACCGAGATGGCTTACGTATTGGAGGTAAAACTGGTACAGCGCAAAAGGTAGAAAACGGTCGTTATAAAAGTGGCGATTATATCGTATCTTTTATTGGCTTCGCACCAGCGGATAATCCGCAAATCGTCGTTTATGTAGCAGTAGATAACCCGAAAAAGACAACACAGTTTGGCGGAGTTGTAGCAGCTCCAATCGTTGGTCAAATTATTGAAGATGTTGCACCTTTTGTTGGCATTGAAAAATCGAAGGCACAGCTTGAAAAGGATTATCGTTGGGGTGACCCAATTACTGTGAAGGTACCAAGTTTTATTGGTCAAACAAAGGACGATATTGCCAAGCAACATTATCCATTCCGTATTGAATGGCATGGAGAAGGGACTAAAATTGGCAATCAACTGCCTGAAGTGGATAGTGTTATCAAACAAGATGGCACCATTCATCTATATTTAGAGAACTAATATAACTTTACCTTTAAAAAATGGGAAAGAACCACTATTATTATGAAGGGTAGTAATAAATAAATGAAAGTTTGTGCTTTTTTCTTGAAGAAGAAAGTGAAACGAGATTTAAAGGAGATTTTTCAATGAAACTCGCAACAACTCTTACCATTTTAGCTATTGCTTTTATAGTAACAGTTATCCTGGCACCTATTTGTATTCCACTTCTTCGCCGATTAAAATTCGGTCAAAGCATTCGTGAAGAAGGACCAAAATCACATATGAAAAAAGCTGGTACACCAACAATGGGCGGCATTATTTTCTTAATTGCCATTATCCTTACTACTGCTGGTGTAGGAAGCTTTTTAGATTTATTTACAACACAAACCGTCGTACTGATATTAGTATTAGCAGGGTTTGGATTAATCGGCTTGTTAGATGATGGCTTAAAGGTTGTTTTTAAACGTAATTTAGGACTAACATCACTTCAAAAGCTGATTGGTCAAATTGTCATTGCGATCTTAGCCTTTTTCTTATTACATGTAGGATCGTTTGATACAACACTTGCTATACCATTTACGGATTGGACGATTGATCTTGGTAATTTCTATGTAGCCTTTTTAATTTTCTGGTTAGTTGGCTTCTCGAATGCAGTTAATTTAACAGATGGACTAGATGGGCTTGTGGCAGGTACTGCATCTATTGCCTTTGCAGCATTTGGTGTTATTGCTCTATTCCAAGATCAAGCAGATATCGCCTTATTTGCATTTGCGGTGACAGGTGCATTATTAGGATTTTTACTTTTTAATGCGAATCCTGCAAAGGTATTTATGGGGGATACAGGTTCGTTAGCATTAGGTGGAGCTTTAGCAATGGTATCTGTTTTAGTAAAGGCAGAATTCTTATTGTTATTAATTGGATTAGTATTTGTTATTGAAACATTATCCGTTATTTTACAGGTAGGTAGCTTTAAACTTCGTAAAAAACGTATTTTTAAAATGAGTCCTATTCATCATCATTTTGAATTATCAGGTTGGTCAGAATGGAAGGTAGTACTTGTCTTTTGGTCAACTGCTTTAGCAGTAGCATTGATTGCAGTCTTATCGGAGGCGTTCTAATGAAAAACTATACAGATTTACAACATAAAAAAGTCCTAGTTTTAGGTCTAGCTAAAAGTGGTGTGGCTGCAGCAGAGATTCTACATGAGCTTGGCGCCTTTGTGACGGTCAATGATTCAAAACCATTTGACGAAAGCCCAGATGCACAAGGCTTATTGCAAAAGGGTATTACAGTTATTTGTGGGCGTCACCCAGAGGATTTACTCGATGAAGGCTTTGAATTAGTTGTGAAAAATCCAGGGATTCCTTATAGCAACAAAATAGTAGCTGATGCCATAAGCCGTGAAATCCCGGTATGGACAGAAATTGAGCTTGCCTATTTAATTAGTGAAGCGCCGTTTATTGGGATTACAGGGTCAAATGGTAAAACAACAACGACAACATTAATTTTTGACATGCTGAATGACGGTGGCCCAAAACCGCTAATTGCAGGGAATATTGGGACAGTAGCATGTGGTGTTGCTAGAGAGGCACAGAAGGAAAATGTAATTGTTACGGAGTTATCCTCTTTTCAATTAATGGGAATCAAAACATTCAAGCCGAAAATCGCTATATTAACTAATCTTTATGATGCACATCTTGATTATCATGGGACATTTGACAACTATGCAGAGGCAAAATTTGGTGTCTCACGTAATCAAGATGAAAGCGATTATTTTATCTATAATGCTGATCAGCCAATTGTTGTTGGTTATGCAACAAAATCTAATGCTAAAAAGGTACCATTTAGTTCTAAGGGGCGTACAGAAGAGGGTATTAGTGCGGATGAAACAACAATTTACTGGCAGGGTGAACCATATTTAGATCGAGCAAATATCGCTTTGCCTGGTAAGCATAACTTAGAAAATATTTTAGCAGCTGTAGCGGCTTGTATTTTAGTAGGCTGTGACAAAGCTAAAATGGAAGAAGTTTTAGCTAAGTTTGGTGGAGTTCGTCACCGTACTCAGTTCGTGCGTGAATGGAATGGACGTAAAATTTACAATGACTCCAAAGCGACAAACTGCTTAGCTACAAAAAGTGCTTTAGATGCATTCCAAGCACCGGTCATTTTACTTGCGGGTGGCTTAGATCGAGGTCATTCATTTGAAGAATTACGTCCATGCATGAGCCATGTAAAAGGTGTTGTTGCCTTTGGAGAAACAGGTTTACGCTTTGTAGAATTTGCGAAGTCGTGTGGCGTACAGCAAACTGTTATTGCCCAAAATGTTGAGGATGCAGTACATTATGCGGCACCGATGTCGGCAGAAGGCGATGTTATTCTTTTATCTCCTGCTTGCGCAAGCTGGGATCAATATGACAGCTTTGAAATACGAGGCGACGTTTTTATTGATGCTGTAATGAAGCTGTAATGAGCCTGTAACTATTTTAGAATATACTTGACTTGGAAGGATGGCATTACTGAGAGGAAAAGAAAGCTATATATTGCTCGTCACAACATTGATGCTTTCAATAATCGGCATTATTTTCGTCTATTCTGCAGGTACCTATTGGAGTGCCATTCATTATAGTGGAAAAATGCCGTTTTATATGAAGCAAAGTATGTACTTTGGGGTAGCCATTATAGTGTTTTTAATCACTATTCGATTAAAGATTTTGCAAACTCAGTCCTTTTGGAAGATGGCCTATATATTTTCGTTAATTTTACTGGTCCTTGTACTTATACCAGGAATTGGACTTGTACGAAATGGTTCTCAAAGCTGGATTGGAGTAGGTCCGTTAACAATCCAGCCAGCAGAGCTAACGAAAATTACAGTCATTGTGTACTTGAGTCATATTTTAGCGCAACATAAAACGGGTACGTCGATCGTTAATTGGCGTCATGGATTGGTCCTATTATTACCCGTTGTCCTTATTATGTTGCAGCCTGATTTTGGTTCAGTATTTATTCTAGTTGTTTCTGTGTTTTTATTGTTTTTTGTGGCAGGGTATCCTTTAAAACTTTATGCGATGTTTATGGTTGCTGGGATTGCTGGATTAGTGGGTTTAATTGTCACAGCGCCATATCGACTAAAGCGAATTGAAGCATTTATTGATCCGTGGGTCGATCCTTTAGGAAGTGGCTTTCAGGCTGTACAATCGTTAATGGCTATAGGTCCAGCAGGGATTTTTGGGCATGGTTTTGGACAAAGCAGGCAGAAGTTTTTATATTTACCTGAACCACAAAATGACTTTATTTACGCAATTATTCTTGAAGAGGTAGGATTGCTTGGTGGGCTAGTGATTGTAGCGCTTTTTGTGCTAATAATCTATGCAGGCTATAAATTCGCAGTACAGGCTAAAACAAGAACATCTTATTACGCGATAATAGGACTTGTCACAATGCTGACCGTACAAGCATTTCTAAATATAGCAGTAGTGATCGGATTAGTTCCTGTAACAGGTGTCACATTACCTTTTATTAGCTACGGAGGAACATCTTTAGTAACAATGTGGTTAATAATAGGTATTATTTATCAATTAGCGAAATAAATATAAAGGAGGAGTACTTTTTGGAGAAAGTAATTGATATAGAAGATCGCATACCTACGCTAAAAAAGCGACGAAAAAAGCGTACAAACCGGAAATTTATAGTGCTAATATTACTTTTCTTTATTGTGTTAGCAGTACTCCTTTATTTTCAATCTCCTTACAGTAAAATCAACAAAATAACAGTCAATGGCGCTCAGTTAGCAAATGAAGAATATTATGTACAAGCCAGCACTCTTGAACCTGGAAAGTCGATGTGGGGATTTAAAGTAGAAGATGTAGAGAAATTATTACTAAAGGATAAATGGGTAAAAGATGCACATGTTAAACGTAATTGGCTTCAAGGCGTGACAATAGAAATTAAAGAATGGAAAAAAGTTGCGTACTTAGCTGGTGACGGCACTTATTATCCGTTACTTGAAAATGGCGAACGTTTTGAACAAGCTGGGGATGACATCCCGATTGACGCACCTGTATTTATCGGTATAACTGGCGAAAAGACCATTAAGAAGCTTGTCAAGCAATTAGCACAATTAAAGCCAGAAGTATTATCGTTAATTTCTCAAGTCAATACAAACGGTAATGAGACAAATCCTAATGCTGTTAAGCTTTATATGAACGATGGCTATGAAGTACGTGCTGTTATTCAAACTTTGGCAGAAAAGCTAAATCATTACCCTGCACTTGTGGCACAAATCCCAAATTTAGAAAAGGGTGTTATCGACTTAGAGGTCGGCTCGTATTACAAATCTTTCAATGATGAATACAACAAAGTAAGCATTGACTTAGAGGGAGATTCGGCCAACCAGGAAGTGAAAAAAGATGAACAACAAGAAAAAGAATAGCAAAGGAAATTTCTTTTCAAGAAAACAATTTCAGTTGCTTATTGTTTGTGTGACTATGGGATTTATCGTTGGCTATTCGTACAACCAGGCAAAAGATAATCGAGATGCAAGTTCAAGTGATGCAGAGCTTTTTGAGCAAGAAGAGTCATATCGTGAGGAGTTAATTGCACAGCAAGAGCGCAATAAAGAACTGTCAGAAGAGGTGACTGATTTACAAGAAAAAATTCGCAAGTATGAAAAATCATTTGTTGCTAGTAAAAAGGATTATACAAAGCTTGTTGAAGAAGCAGAGGATTTACGTTTGTTGTTAGGCGATTTAAATGCAGAAGGAAAAGGGATACGTATTACCCTTCAAGACGGTGATTACGATCCGAAATCTGCTAACCCTAATGATTATATTGTGCATGAGAGCCATGTTTTTAAACTACTCAATGAGCTTAAAATTTCTGGTGCCCAAGCAATTGCTATTAATGGTCAACGCGTTTTGGCGAATTCTTATATACGCTGTAATGGACCAGTCATTACGATAGATGGCAAGCAGCATCCGGCTCCATTTGTCATTGAGGCTGTAGGAGATTCAAAAACATTGATGGCTGCCTTAAACTTAAATGGTGGCATTGTAGATCAACTATTAAATGACAATATTGTTGTGTCATTAGAAGAAGAAGAAAAGCTAACTATGCCAAAAGCACAAGTAGAAAGTTAAACGATTTTCAGTTAATATTTACAGACTAAATTTAGTTATAGCCTCCAGATAAGTTATAAATTGTAACGTGCGTTCGCATAATTCAAAATCTAAGGAGTAAATCTGTGGGGGGTTACGATACGTCTAGGAGGGGCTATTTTGAAAAAAAATATGTACACCCGAATAACGATCGTGCTATTTATTATCGGTTTGATGATAGCGGTACAATACAATACCATAAAGCAACCAGCTGAGCGAGATACACGAGATATTTGGGCCATAAGAGAGGAATTAGCAGAAGAAAAGCAAAGGCATTCCACATTATTAGCAGAAATTCGCTCACTAAATGAAGTAGTGGGTCGCTATGAGCAATCTGAGAAAGCAAATTTACAGGCTGCATTATATGAAACGTTGAATCGTTTAAAGCTACAGGCTGGGCTAACGGAAGTCACAGGGCCAGGCGTTGTACTTCGTGTTGAACCAGCGCCCGAATTAGTAGAAATGGGGTATGAAATCAAAGAAATTTCACCTGATTTACTAACCCAATTACTAAATGCTCTGTTTAAATACAATGCAGCGAGTGTCTCGATAGATGGAAATCGCGTTGTCCATACGACTGCCATTCGAGACATAAATGGAAAGACTACAGTGAACAGTATACCACTGTCCTCACCACCTTTTGAAATTTATATTGGGACTAGCTCTTTTAAAGAAGCTCAAAAAATGTACAATTCGTTACAGGCTTCAACATTTATCGATTCCTTTTATTTAGATAATTTTAATTTAATTATAGAGGAACCGACTGAGCATTTAACAATCCCAGCATTTGATCAGTCATTGACAAATGATTATTTAACAGAGGTGGAAAAAGGAGAATAATTTATGTGGCTACCATTTTTAGGTTTGATATTTGGACTTGCCCTTGGCTTGTTAACAAATATCCAAATACCCTCTATATATGAAAATTATCTGTCAATAGCTGTTTTAGCAGCATTAGATACATTATTTGGCGGTATTCGCGCTCAATTACAGCATGTATATGACGATAAAGTATTCGTATCAGGATTCTTTTTTAATATAATTCTTGCAGCAGGATTAGCCTTCTTAGGTGTGTATTTAGGGATAGATTTGTACTTAGCGGCTATTTTCGCGTTTGGGGTACGTTTGTTCCAGAATATAGCAATAATTAGGCGTATTTTACTAACGCGCTTAGATGAGAAACGTCACAAGAAGGATGAAAATTCCAAATAATAAGAGAAAAATTGAGCAAAATACTCGATTTGCTTAGACATTATGCTAAATTTACAATAGAATGAGAATAAGAGCATTTTTTCAAGGAGGTGCAGTGAATTGAATCAGCAAGATTTATATATTTCTCTTGATATAGGATCATCCTCTATCAAGGTATTAATAGGTGAAATGAGCGATGGTCAATTACATGTAATTGGCGTCGGAAATGTAAAATCGAATGGAGTTCGAAAAGGTGCAATTGTTGATATTGATGCAACAGTCCAATCGATTCGAAAAGCAATAGAACAAGCCGAACGAATGACAGGATATCAAATTAATGAAGTCGTTTTAGGAGTTCCGGCAAACCAGACGATGTTACAGCTAGTTAAAGGTGTTGTCGCTGTAAATAGTGAAAATAGAGAAATTACAGATGATGATTTAGATAGAGTGGTAGAATCTGCGCAAGTCATGTCAATACCTCCTGAACGTGAATTAGTTAACATCATTCCTAGACAATTTATTGTAGATAACTTAGATGAGATTAAAGATCCACGAGGTATGATTGGTATCCGTTTAGAAATGGATGCCACAATGATTACAACCTCCAAGACACTCTTACACAATGTTCTACGCTGTGTAGAACGTGCAGGTCTAAGTATTCGAGAAATATATTTGCAACCATTAGCAGCAGGTTTTTTTGCATTAACGGAGGATGAAAAAAACCAAGGTACCGCTTTCATTGATTTAGGCGGCGGTTCCACTACTATCACAGTATTCGAAGAGGGACTGTTAACACATACAGGAGTCATTCCAATTGGTGGCGATCATATTACAAAAGATATTTCGATCGTCTTAAAAACACCAACAGAACAGGCAGAACAAATTAAACATCAATTTGGACATGCCTATTATGATGACGCATCAGATGATGAACTCTTCGAAGTGCCGGTTGTAGGGACAGATTCAACAGATCAGTACAGCCAGCGCTATATATCAGAAATTATCGGCGCTCGTTTGGAAGAATTATTTGAGTTAGTCATCGACGAGTTAGCACGTCTAGGTGTTAGAGATTTACCAGGCGGTGTTGTTTTGACAGGAGGCGTTGCAAAGCTAGAGGGTATTGCTCAACTGGCACGCCAGATTCTGCAAACGCGTGTTAGAATTTATACACCCGATTATATTGGCGTTAGAGAGCCTTCATTTACGACGGCGGTTGGACTTATTCGTTACGCCTATTTAGAAGATGATTTTTATGGAAAAAGTACTAATACGCAGCCTGTTGAATATGCAGTTGTAGGATCTCCTGCAGCACCTAAAAAGCAAGAATATGCTGCACCTTCAGAATCAAAAGGAAGCGTAATCGGAAGAGCAAAAAAATTATTTGATAAATTTTTTGATTAACATCTTTCAGCAGGTGTCCAAACACCCGCTGAAAGAAGTTAAAGCCTCCGGCGGATGTCACGGAATCGGAAAGGAGTTCGCATAGGATGTTAGCCTAAAACCATCGCATCCATGCGATAACGGCTAACTGACCTGCATCGGTAAAAACGCCACGTCCTGTGGTATTACCGAAATGACCGACATCGTGTCGGCCCTCGTGCAGGCCTAAGCACAAAGCCGATTCCGGACGCAATTATACCGAGGCATAATTGATCTTAAATGCGTAATGAATGATACAGAGTCGAGTTACCGTGGGAGGAAAAAGAAATGTTAGAATTTGATACAAGTGTTGATCAACTTGCAGTAATAAAAGTTATTGGTGTTGGTGGCGGCGGTAACAACGCTGTCAATCGAATGATAGAACATGGAGTACAAGGTGTTGACTTTATCGCAGTAAACACAGATGCACAGGCGCTAAATTTATCGAAAGCAGAAATAAAACTACAAATTGGTACAAAACTTACACGTGGTTTAGGTGCAGGTGCAAATCCAGAAGTAGGGAAAAAAGCTGCAGAAGAGAGCCGTGAACAATTAGAAGAGGTTCTACGTGGTGCAGATATGGTATTCGTTACAGCTGGAATGGGCGGAGGAACTGGTACTGGTGCCGCACCAGTAATCGCACAAATTGCTCGTGATTTAGGAGCTCTTACAGTCGGTGTTGTAACGCGTCCATTTACGTTTGAAGGTCGCAAGCGACAAACACAAGCTATCGGTGGTATTGGTGGCATGAAGGAAGCTGTAGATACTTTAATCGTCATTCCGAACGACAAGCTATTACAAATTGTCGATAAATCTACGCCAATGCTTGAGGCATTCCGTGAAGCAGATAATGTTTTACGACAAGGTGTACAAGGTATTTCAGATTTAATTGCAACGCCGGGTCTTATTAACTTAGACTTTGCAGACGTAAAAACAATTATGTCTAACAAAGGTTCAGCGTTAATGGGTATTGGTATTGCTACAGGTGAAAATCGTGCAGCAGAGGCAGCTAAGAAAGCTATTTCAAGTCCTTTACTTGAATCATCAATTGATGGCGCTAAAGGTGTCCTTATGAATATTACAGGTGGCTCAAACCTTAGTCTATTTGAAGTACAAGAAGCTGCAGACATCGTAGCTTCAGCATCTGATGAAGAAGTAAATATGATTTTCGGTTCTGTTATTAACGAAAATCTAAAAGATGAAATTATTGTCACAGTTATTGCGACTGGTTTCTCAGAAGAAGCTCTACAGCAACACCGTAATGTTACACGTCCGACGATAAATACAAATAGACAAGCTGTTCAGCAACAGCAAGCACCTATTCGTGAACCACGACAAGATGTGCACGTACAGCAAGAGCAACCACGTCAACAAAATCAACAAAATTATGCGCAGGATGACATGCTTGAGGTACCAGCATTTTTACGTAACCGTAGAAATCGCTGATCAATGAAAGCATCTGACTTATAAAAAACTCGTATTTTACATATGTAAAATACGAGTTTTTTATATTTCCAAAGTAAAATTATCAGGCGTGTTAGTTAGGAAAAAGATAGGTTTATTATTGAGCGATAAAAGGTTTTTTCTTGTTGCTATATTTTGCTAATATATTCCCATTTTAACTGATTATAGCATAGGACGACTCAACTTCGCGGGAAAGCTAGTAGCGCGAAAATAGGGTGAATAGAAATGGTTAATCAACATATCTGTAAAACTATATCTTATTCGGCAAAAGTTATTGAAGAGAAAGTGAAATTACAGCATCACTGTTGATTTTTAGTTCGAGTAGAGAAACGTTAACTAGCGACAGCAATAATAATTAAGAGAAATAAATTGATTGTTCAAATTGTGTAAGGAAAGCATGTATTTTGTCAAAACATTTTAAGGAAATGATGCGATTGTTTGACAATATTTGTGGGTATAACATGCTAACTTTGTAAGTAGGAGGCGGCTGTTATGTATGGAGAATGGCTGGTGCTCATTAATACACTTTTTAACCTAGCGATACTCAAGTTTACGGCAAAGGTAACAGGGGTTTTTGTAAAGAATACGAGATTATTAATGAGTTCTATTTGTAGTAGTTTTGTAGCTGTAATAGGTGGGCAAATGCTGTTGACGATGGTGCTGAGCTTTATTTTACTAATTGGGATAGCTTTTCGCTTCAAGATTCGAAGCTTTCAAAAGCAAGGACCAATCGTTTTAACAGCAACAATCGTGATCGGTGGATTGTTAACAGCGTTACAACCATATTTGAAAAATCTTTCTGTCGTCCATTTTATCATCATTTGCCTATTATTAGCTGTTGGTAATCTTGTTGCTTTTTATAAGCAATGGGGATTTGTAAAGCTAGAGCGGTTAAGCGGTCAGTTTGTTTTTGATACCACATTGAAAATTTTTGATGTAAGGATACCACTTTCTGCATTTGTAGATACAGGTAATCAAGCTATCGAGCCACTATCAGGAAAACCTGTTCACTTTGTCTCTTATGGAGCTTTACGACCACATTTACCCGCAGTATTTTGCAAATCATTATTAGAATGGCAAGAAACTGATCCGTATAATGTATCCATGTTTTCAGAAGATTATCAGCGTTATATTCGATTTATTCATGTTAATACAGTGCAACAGCAGTCGGTTGTACTAGGTTTTCGCTTTGAGGAGTTGCATATCAAGGGGGAGCACTCACAAGTGAAAAAGAATGAATATATCGTGCTAACAAAAAAGGCTAAAAATTTTCCACATAGCACAGCAGCAATTTTACATTTTTCAGCGCTTTCAAATAACTCATAGAGGGGGAGAACTATTGCTTCTTAGGCTACTTGCTAGCTTGAAAAAATTTTGGAGTAAGTTTCGAAGTCGTGAAACGTACTATATAGGGGGAAATGATTCATTGCCAGTGCCACTAAGTCGAGAAGAAGAAGTTACAGTCATTGCATCCTTTATGAATGGTGATTTACGAGCTAGAGATACACTAATTGAACGTAATTTACGTCTTGTTGTTTATATTGCTAGGCGTTTTGATAATACGGGTACGCCGATTGAGGATTTAATAAGTATTGGTTCGATCGGTTTAATTAAGGCGATTGAAACGTTCAATACAGATAAAAATATTAAGCTTGCAACGTATGCATCACGTTGTATTGAAAATGAAATTTTAATGCATTTACGTAAAACAAGTCGCATGAAGGGTGAGGTTTCATTAGATGAACCATTAAACTCTGATGCTGATGGAAACGAATTGTTATTGTCTGATATTTTAGGAACTGAAGAGCATATTATTTTAGACAATGTAGAGAAGAAAATTGAGCGACAACATATGTTTCATGCCATTAATTTACTAGGGGCGCGTGAAAGATATATTATGGAATGTCGTTTTGGCCTTAATGGGAAAATTGAAATGACTCAAAAAGAAGTTGCAGATCATTTAGGGATATCACAATCATATATTTCCCGATTAGAGAAGAAAATTATTCAAGATTTACGTGAAAACTTGAACCAGCCAATATCTTAGGGAGGGAAATTTAACCTACCTAAAATTGGTCGTATCTTTTGTGCATATTCTCGTTTCTCTCGGACAAACTGATGTAACGGTTTAGTCAGAGAATAACATCCGGAGGAATCGAATATGCGAACGAAAGTAGATCTTTGCGGCTTAGATACATCGACTTTGCCAATTTTAAAGCATGAGGAAATGAAGGAACTCTTCATCCGTTTACAAGCTGGAGAAACTGAGATTAGAGAAGAGCTTGTAATGTGCAATTTAAGGTTAGTGCTCAGTATTGTCGGTAGATTTGCCTACAGGGGTGAACAGGCAGATGATTTATTTCAGGTAGGCTGTATTGGCCTCATGAAAGCCATTGATCATTTTGATTTGAAGCATAATGTACGATTTTCAACATATGCTGTACCAATGATTATTGGTGAAATTCGTCGCCATCTGCGTGATCATCATGCATTACGTGTTTCTCGTTCTCTAAGAGATATTGCGTATAAGGCGATGCAGGCAAAAGAGCAATGGATAACCGAAAATTTACGAGAACCAACGATTGAAGAAATTGCTGAAATGATTGACATGAAAAAAGAAGATGTATTATTTGCTTTAGATGCCATTCAAGATCCAGTTTCATTACAAGAGCCCATTTATTCAGACGGTGGAGACGCTGTTTATATGATGGACCAATTACGTGATGATGATGTATCAGAAGATCAATGGGTTGCCTACGTATCGGTAAAGGAAAGTTTGCAAAAGTTAGATGAACGTCAACAAATGATTGTTGCAAAGCGTTTTTATTACGGTGAGACACAAACTGAAATTGCAAAAGAATTGGGAATATCTCAAGCGCAAATTTCACGTCTAGAAAAAAATGCAATTGAAACAATGCAAAAAGATTATAAGTAAAAACAATGCGCACCCGACTCTCGGTGCGCATTTTAATTTATGTCAATGAAATAGAGATTCCTTAATCATTTCATTTTCATTTAAACAACAATAAACACATAAATATAAAGAGAAAACATAGTTTGTTGAGATAAAACGATGTTGAGAGTAATTGATTTAGGAGGGATAAAATGCGTTTTTCGATGTTACAGCAAAAAGAAGTTATTGAAGCAGGCAATGGACGCTTTTTAGGATTTGTGGTCGATGCAGAGGTATCCAAAGAAACAGGCTATGTAACGGCATTTATGATTGCAGAGCCCCGCAAATATCTGGGCTTTTTTCGGGGAGAAGAATCTGTTAGGAAAGTGTATATGAAAGATGTACTTGTAGTTGGAAAGGATGTCATTTTAGTAAAAGCATTATCCTAAAGTGCGAAATTTCTATGTTTATTAAAACGAAAGTTAATTTTAAGCTGTGAACGGTTAGTAATTTCACAAAGGTTAGGTCATGCTATTCATTGATAATTCAAGCATTGCTTGTTACAATAAAAGAAACTATTGTTGTAAAGTTGGGAAAAACAGTGACAAAAATCTTAACAAATTTAAATAAAATAAATGTTCTAATACAAGCAGCAAAAAAACGTGCAAATCGTGAAGCAGACGAAGTTCAGATTATTGCAGTAACAAAAGAAGTTTCAGTAGAGAGAACACAAGAAGCAATTGAAGCAGGACTTATTCATTTAGGAGAGAACCGTCCTGAAGGCTTAAATCGTAAAATTGAGGCGATTCAAGATGATGTACATTGGCATTATATTGGGTCTATACAAACACGTAAGGTAAAACAAGTCATTAACAGCATTGATTATTTACATTCATTAGATCGTTTGAGTTTAGCAGAAGAAATTGAAAAAAGAGCAGACAAACCTGTCAAATGCTTTGTACAAGTTAATGTATCAGGAGAAGAATCAAAACATGGTTTATCAATCGAGGAAATTCTGCCTTTTATTGAATCATTAAAGAGTTTTACCAAAATTCAAGTGGTTGGTTTAATGACCATGGCACCAAATACAGATGATGATACAATTATTCGCTCTGTTTTTAAGCAATTAAAACAATGTCAACAGCAAATAGCCGAGCAAGGATTCGCACACGCACCTTGTACCGAGTTATCAATGGGCATGTCTAATGACTTTGAAATTGCGGTAGAGGAAGGGGCTACATTTGTTCGAGTTGGAACGGCTCTTGTTGGAAATGAAAGAGGGGAAGAGGATGAGCATGAAAAATAAAATCAAAAATTTCTTTTACCTTGAGGAAGAATTAGAAGAAGAAATCACGCAAGCTCCTATTCAACAGCAACAACCCGTACAACAACAGCAACAGGTTCAATCAGTGAAGCCTAAAAAAGTTATTAAAGAGCGCAAGGCACCAATTCAGGAAATTTTCCCGCAGAGTACAACACCTGCGAACAATATTGTAAGCTTACAGGCGGCTATGAATTCTAAAGGTGCAAAAGTTGTATTAGTTGAACCTAGAGTTTATGCTGAAGCACAGGATATTGCTGAACATTTAAAAAATAAACGCGCAACAATTGTCAATTTACAACGTATTGAGCGAGAGCAAGGTGTGCGGATTATTGATTTTTTAAGTGGCACAGTTTATGCACTTGGTGGTGATATTCAAAGAATAGGGAAAGACATCTTCCTATGCACACCTGATAATGTAGAAGTGTCTGGCGAAATTTCGAATTTTATTTTAGACGATAATTAATAGCGAGGATTGTAGTTTATATGGATTTATGGATGATTTTAGGTTATGTAGCATTAGCATTTAAGGTGTATTCTTTTATGTTATTTGGATATGTTTTATTGTCTTGGGTACCTGCTGCGCAAGAATCAGCAATTGGCCGTTTCCTTAAAAAAGTATGCGAGCCTTATTTGGGGATTTTCAGGAAATTCATCCCTCCGATTGGTATGATTGATATCTCTCCAATCGTGGCAATTTTTATGCTTAATTTTATTAAAAATGGGCTTTTTATTGTTATTCAAAAAGTGTACGAAATGTTTCTTTAAAAGAAATCCTCACAAATGGTGGGGATTTTTTATTTATGGGTAATACTATATTTAACAAAAATGGTTGCTTTACAATTTAGTGACTAGGCGACTCCTTAGGGATTAGCGTCATAGATGAGACCTTGCAGCGAAGCGGATGTTATCTGTGCGAAAGCGAAGCGACAGCAACAAATGTTTTAACTGTGCGAAAGCGAAGCGACAGCAACAAATGTTTTAACTGTGCGAAAGCGAAGCG
>NZ_JARVRU010000197.1:0-31295 GCF_030209535.1 Lysinibacillus sp. fls2-241-R2A-57 | reverse complement strand
TCAGATCCTTCTAATTTAATTAGGGTGGATAAAAATGGTTAATCAACACACCTGTTGTCAATTCAACTACATTCAAAAGGGTAAATAAAAACTTCACGGATATATATTCCGTGAAGCTTAAATACGCTATATTCAGCTAGATGAAAAGGAAGCCAATGCTAATAATAATGCCTGTAAAGATTAAAACGAATAAACAGAAGCCCATTATATCTCTAGCCTTTAAACCGGCGATTGCAAGGGCTGGTAGTGCCCAGAACGGCTGAATCATATTTGTCCAAGCGTCACCCCAAGCGATCGCCATTGCTGTTTTAGCATAGTCGGCACCTAGAGTTGTAGCGGCATCTAGCATAATAGGAGCTTGCACCGCCCATTGTCCACCGCCTGATGGTATAAAGAAGTTAACAAGTCCTGCTGAGAAAAAAGTGAACAAATAGAAGGTATGTTCATTGGAAATACTAACGAACCATTCTGAGAATACAGCAGCTAAACCAGAAGCGGTCATCATGCCCATAATCCCTGCATAAAACGGAAATTGAAAAACAATGCCTGTTGTTGTTTTAATGGCATCTTGTGCGGCTGCAAGGAAACGCTGCGGTGTCCCGTGGAAAATGATACCTAACACAATAAAAATTGTATTCACAACATTTAAATCAAGAACAAAGCCCTTCGTAACAAAATGATAGATTAAATAAGTAAGTCCGAGAATACCAATTAAAATCGTTAAAATATAACTGCGTTCAGAGCGACTGGCAAAGTTATTTTCAGGCTTAGGCAACTCTGTTTTTTCTTCCACTAATAAAGCAGGGTTCACCTCAACCGTATCTTCTTCCTTTGGCATCATCCAACGATTAAACAATGGTAAAGTTAAAAGTATAACAATGACTATGAATAAGTTATAAGTTGAAAAAATTGTAACATTGGTTGGTACGATGCCCATAATGTCAGCAAACTTATGACCTTCAGTCGCAATGGATAACGGAATTGAGCCAGCTAATCCACCATGCCAAATAACCATGCCTGAATAGGCGCTGGCGATTAATAAGCGATAATCTACCTTCTTTACATGTCGAGCAATTTCCTTTGCAAAGAGGGCACCAATGACAAGTCCGAATCCCCAGTTAATCCAGCAAGCTATTAGTGATACGAATGTAATAACCATTATAGCCATGCCTGGTGTTTTTATTTTACTTGCACTGGCCGATAATCCTTTTTTAAAGACAGGACTATTCGCTAAAATGTGACCTGCAGCTAAGACAATCACCATTTGCATTGTAAATTCTAATAAACTCCAAAAGCTACCTCCCCAATATGTCACCATGTCGAGTGGAGAAGAATCTGTTAATGTAACCCCTAAAAGTAATACTAATACTGTGAGTATAGTGACAAAAATATATGGATCAGGTAAATATTTTTCCATGATAGCATTTGAAATTCTTGTTAACGTTTTCATGTTAGAAATCCCCCTTCCTTTTCAGCCATCCCTTATTGCTAATTGTATAGAGAGAAATGAATTATTAAAGAGAAAAATAGAATTAAGGACGAAAAATGTAACGTAATGTAGAAATCTTTTTGAAACTGTTATTCATGAATATTGCGTAATTGAATATTATCGGCATCATCGGGAAGCATTGCCGCTATTGTATTTGTCTTGGATATTTTCTAGAAGAAGGATTAGTAGAAAACGAGGAGAATTTATTATTAAACAAGGGTTTTGGAATATTTTTTATAACAAATTAGAATAAATAGGGGGTGTCTATATGGAGTTACGAGATTTAAAAGCATTTATGACTGTTGTTGAACATGGGAGTTTTACAAAGGCAGCTAGTGAATCCTTTGTGTCACAGCCTTCATTAAGCAAAAGCATTAAAAAACTGGAGGATACTCTTCATGTGGAGTTATTAAACCGATCGACACGCAACGTAGAATTAACAGATGCAGGTAGTATTGTCTATAAACAAGGACAAAAAATAATGCGTTCTGTACACGATTTACATAATTTACTGGATGATTTAATGAACATCAAGACAGGTTCTATTAAATTAGGGATTCCACCGTTAATTGGCACGCTATTCTTTCCTGAAATTGCTCGAAAGTTTCATCAGCAGTATCCAGAGGTACATTTAGAGCTCGTGGAACGTGGAGCTAAAATGATTGGAACGTTAGTAGAAAATGGCGATGTTGATATGGGGATTGTTGTTATACCTACAGATGAAAGGAAATTTTCTGTCCAATCATTTGTGGAAGACCAATTTTTTGTCTTTATTAATGAATCCCATCTATTAGCACAGCAAGAACATATTTTATTACAGGATTTACAAAATGAAACATTCATTATTTTTACAGAGGAATTCACACTGCATGATTATGTGATTAAATCATGTAAAAGCGTAGGATTTACACCAATAATCGGCTATAAAAGCTCGCAATGGGATTTAATAGTGGAGCTAGTATCCTCGAATTTAGGCGTGACACTTTTACCGTATTCAGTTGCCGCAAAGCTGACGAATAAAAATGTAAAAATAATTCCATTATTTAATTTTGACATGCCATGGCGTTTAGGTGTTATTACGAAGAAGAATACATATCAATCATTTGCATTAAGGCAGCTACTTACTACAATTCGTTCTGAAGAGGACGGCAAAAATTGAGTTATGCCATTTTGGAATAAATAGTATTCTAATTAATTCCTTTACTTATAAAATGATATTGAGGTAGAATTTTTCTTAATAAACGAGCAATTTTAGGGGGTTTCGATATGGGGAACGGGAAAGTGTGGAATTCGTTTGAGGAAGCCGTTGCAGATATTAAAGATGGGAATACGTTAGCGGTAGGGGGCTTTGGGCTATGTGGTATCCCTGAAAAATCAATTGCAGCGCTAGTACAAAAGGGAACAAAGGACTTAACAGTTGTCAGCAATAACTGTGGCGTGGATGATTGGGGTTTAGGGCTTTTATTAGCAAATAAACAAATAAAAAAAATGATTGCATCCTATGTAGGTGAAAATAAAATTTTTGAGCAGCAATTTTTAAGTGGGGAGCTTGAAGTAGAATTGACACCACAAGGTACTTTGGCTGAACGTATGCGAGCTGGCGGTGCTGGAATTCCTGGCTTTTATACGGCTACTGGGGTTGGAACGCCAATTGCTGAAGGGAAAGAAGTAAAGGTTTTTGATGGGAAGGAATATATTTTAGAAAAAGGAATTGTCGCAGATTTTGCACTTGTTAAAGCATGGAAGGCAGACAAGCTAGGTAATTTAGTTTTCAGAAAAACATCACGTAACTTTAATCCACTAGCTGCAATGGCTGGGAAAATTACGATTGCAGAGGTGGAGGAAATTGTTGAAGTAGGAGAGCTGGATCCGGATCATATCCATACGCCAGGAGTGTTCGTGCAACGCGTTTTACTAGGCGAAAATTATGCGAAGCGTATTGAGCGTTTGACGGTGAAAAAGGGGGATGCGTGATGGTTGATACAAGACAAAGAATAGTAAACAGAGCGGTAAAAGAAATACAAAACGGCATGAACGTCAATTTAGGTATTGGTATCCCAACGCTAGTTGCCAATGCAATTCCGGCTGATTATGACGTCCTTTTACAATCAGAAAACGGACTTCTAGGCATTGGTCCATACCCAGCGGAAGAAGCGGTCGATCCTGATTTAATTAATGCAGGTAAAGAAACGGTAACAGTTGTACCGGGTGCTTCGTTCTTTGATAGTGCCGAATCGTTTGCCATGATTCGCGGAGGCCATATCGACCTTGCTATTTTAGGTGGGATGGAAGTATCTGAAACGGGTGACCTTGCAAACTGGATGATTCCAGGGAAAATGGTGAAAGGTATGGGAGGCGCCATGGATCTTGTAGTTGGAGCGAAAAGAGTCATCGTTGTGATGGAGCATGTCAATAAAAACGGTGAGTCAAAAATTAAAAAACAATGCGAGCTACCGTTAACAGGCAAAGGCGTTGTACATCGATTAATTACAGACCTAGCTGTTTTTGACTTTACTGAGCAAGGTATGCAGCTAATAGAATTAGCAGAGGGTGTCACTTTAGAAGAAGTAAAAGAGAAGACAGCAGCTTCATTTAGTGTAGCCATAACAGAATAAATGCAAAGTAACCAGTTCTTTTGGCAGAGCTGGTTATTTTAATGATTGTTAGGAGTGTCAATCAATGAATATACACGAAATAAAGAACGATATCATAAAGCAATTTAAAGCGAGGTCTGCTAAAGAAAGACCATTCATTGTCGCCATGGATGGACTAGGTGGCGCAGGCAAGTCAACTATAGCTAACAAGCTTGCAGAAGAGCTAAAAATAATATGTGCTGTAGAACTAATTCATATAGATAATCACATCGTTGAAAGAAACAAACGCTATAATACTGGCTACGATGAATGGTACGAATATTATTACTTACAGTGGGATATCGACTTTATTAAACATCATGTCTTTTTACAATTACATAATTATAATTTAGAGCTCAAACTTCCATTTTATGACCAATCAACAGATGTCAGTTGTAATAAAAAAATTACATTAGCAGCAAACAGTATACTTATTGTTGAGGGAATCTTTCTTCTACGCAGTGAGTGGAGGAGCTTTTATGATTATAGTTTATATATAGAATGCCCTAAAACTGTTAGAGAGGAAAGGGTATTGCAGCGAGACGTGTATATTGGAGATTTTCGAACACGATTAAACAAGTATAGAAGAAGATATTGGCCAGCTGAGGAGTATTATTTAGAAAAAGAAGATCCATTAGCAGTTGCAGATAGAATTTGTGATTTTTTAAGGTGAAATTGGTGCTTCGCGGGTATTTGCGTGGCTAGCGCGGGTATTTGTCTCCAATTCGCGGGTATTTCAACCAATATCGCGGGTATTTTGCTTTTCTCCGCGGGTAATTTTATATTACTGCCATAGATTAGCATTTTTTCAGACCAATGGCTGTTCTCTAGCTTTATTTCTCAATTATATAATTGAAAGAAAGGAGAAAAATAACTATGAGACAACAATGGTCGGATGAATTACAGGTGGCCCAAGTACGTATTGCTAGGCCAACTGATAAATTAAAGGAAATTGAAAAATTTTATTGTGAAGGCGTAGGGTTAGAAAAAATCGGCTCTTTCATAGGACATCGTGGCTACAATGGTATAATGATTGGTCTTCCAAATGCTAGCTATCATTTAGAATTTACAGAGCATATTGAGGGGAGCCCTTGCCCAGCGCCAACAAAGGATAATCTGCTTGTGCTATATATTCCAAAGTTTGTAACGATACAGCGTATTGCCGAACGCTTATTGCAAATGGGCTATCCCGAAGTAGAGCCAGAAAATCCATATTGGGAAGAAAAAGGTGTCACAATTGAAGATCCAGATGGTTGGCGTGTTGTATTAATGAACACTGAGGGTATTTAAATATTGTGAGAAGAGGTACGAGCTTTCATTTATTGTAGGCTCGTATTTTTATCTTCATTCATAGAAGATTCTTACCTCTTTTGATTCACTTTCATACATTATTAATACCCTGTATGGTATATAATGAATGAAAGGCTTATAAGTTGGAGGTTCAAAGTATGGAAAGAATTAAAACAACTGAACAATGGAGAGATACTTTACAGCAATCTAAGCACAAGGCCTGTCTAGTGTTAAAATTCAGTATGACATGTTTTAGTAGCATCTCTGCGTTAAAAGAGTTGAAAGCGCTAGAAACAAATTTGCCTAAGTATTTAGTGATTGTGCAGAAGGATAGGGATGTTTCAAATATTATTGAGAACGATTTAAAGGTGAAGCATGAATCACCACAACTCTTAATTTTGAAAGATGGAAAAGGCGTCTGGCAAGCAACGCATTATAAAATAAAACAATCTCTTCTGTCTGAAGCAATTAGTATGTACGTTAAGTGAGCGGATAATAAAAAAGATACCCATTCTTTATACATAAAGGGGTATCTTTCTGTTGCATTTTTTTAATGGCCTAAAGCTTCATTTTGATGATAATGAGTAGCGATGGATTCAATATCTAGCTGGTTATAGTTTGCCCAATTAACTTTTCTAAAGTCTTCTTCACTAAAATAAATATTTAATACCTCAGTCATATCTTTCTTTCCACCTGCTTCTGTTAACGGTGCGTACCAGGAAATAGATGGTGTTTTAACACTTTTTAGTTTGGACAGCTCAGCAAATATTTTTGTAGAGTCCTTCAGCATTTGACTTTTTAAACCTTTTCCAACATCTGTATCCTGAATGGAAATAGTTACAACTCCATTCTTTTCTTCAACAGTGAATTTATTTTTGACGATAGCTCCCACTATATCTTCAACGGAAGTATTTTTGTCGACAGCTACTTCTTTTGGAGCTGTATTTTTTCCACAAGCTGATAATAATAATGTAGCTAGTAAAAACAGATAAAATAACTTCTTCAATGTAATGACCTCCCTTGTTACTACCATATATGCGCAAAATGGAGGCGAATTATACAGGATGGAAGATGGTTATTTGAAAGAAAGTTAGAAAACGCGTCATTTTATAAAATTTGGCAGTCATCTAGAAAAAATGCTTCATCAATTTTGTTTTATTCTTGTGGGATAGGATTAACCAAGGTCGCTGTCCCGAATGTGTGGACATTAACGTCAACATTGACTTCTAACTCTGGAAATATTGTTGACCAATCATCTTTAATAGTATCCCATGCTTGATAATCTTCTCTATGAAGTACTTCTCCAAAGTTTAAAATATCAACTTGATAATCTTTTTTAATAGTATTAATGGTTTGTTCAATATTTCCTTTAATATAGTTTGCAGTTCTTTTATCAATCATTTTTAAAGTTTTTTCCTCTGATAAATCAATGTTACATTTTACTTCTGCAACATTTTGTTCAATATCAATTTTCACATTTATTTTTGGAATCCCATTTTCAAATTTTCCATGAATAGTTGTTTTAGATTTTCCTATTTCTGTTGTTATAGATCCTTTATTAGGACAGGAGGTATTTATGATTGTGCTTTTAATATTATCCATTAAAAAATTGTAATAGATACTTTCTGATTCAGTTAAAAAACCAATTAATTTATCCTTTTTAAATACTCCGAATCCAATGAAATGTAATACTGCTGACGTCTCAATTCTTTCAACATTATCTGGACCTTTACCTTTTTCTTTGTCTCCAACTAATTCTATCGCTGACAAAACAGTACTTTTGTGCTCGCCGCCCAATTCAGAAATTAAATCTTCAGTATCAATAAATTTTGTTGAACCCCAAGCATCTTGGGAAGCAAGAGTGGAATTTAGCATCTTTTTTGCTGGTAATTTTTCAATAGGTGTTAAGACACTTAAAATATCTTTAGCAGTAGAATTATATGCTACAACAAAGTTAAAATCGCTTCTAATTGCTTGGTCTCTAGCCATAAAATCTAGAGCTTCCGCAATTCCTTCAGATGCAAATTCTTCCCCAAAAACGACCAATTGCATGTGAGTGAAATAGGCTCTCCTTGGAGTAGTTGTAGTTAATTTCCTAACAGCTTCAAATAAGGATTTTCCAGTTGTATGATAGGTAGCAACTGGCGATTGACCACCAGAAGATTTACTGCCAGACATTTCACCAGCATTGACAATTTGAACAGAAATATAATATTCATCATTGATTTTATCTATACCTAAAGCAGAAACAATAGCTAGATCACTTAATTCACGCTTACTCCAACAACCACTTAGTAATAGCGTAAATATTACTAGAAAAATTACTATTAACGATTTTTTCATTTTAATATTCACCTCTTCAAGTAAACTATTAAGAGGATGAACAATTTTTTGAAGAAATATACTAAAAAATTAGATGATAAGAATATTCTAGAAAACTAGCGTAAAACCTTACAAAGGTTACAGTTGAACATTAGTTAAGACCAAGATAATCGTGTCTGGTCTTTTTTTTATGAATTTTTTTAGTTCATGTAGTACAGGGGAATTAATTGTTATCTCAGGCCTCTTCAACAAGAAGGAAGAATGGGTATTTTGATGAAGGGTGATTGTGAAATATTACGCTAAAACGAACGGAGTAGGTTTGTTTAACTTTTTTTAAAAACGACGGACATAATATATCGAAAACCTCACACAATAAATAAAGTTTTAACATGAAGAAAGTGATTACATATTTTTTTCTATTAACTATTGAATAACTAGTGAAAAAACTGTTATAGTGAGAATGTTTGTCTGACGTCTGACCACGAGATTGTCTTCTAGTTTAAAAATTATGGACTATTTTTCCAGTTTCGATATTAAAAATAAGAAGCGAAAAAATGCGTTTTGAGGTCGAATGTCTAAAAATTATCATTATATTTATGGAGGAATTTATGAGATATTTAATATCCATTTGTGGATTACTACTTGTTTTTGGTTTAGCATTGTTAATGAGTAAAAACAAGAAAGAAATAAAATATAAAAATATAGTTATTATGTTAATTATCCAATTTCTATTGGCAATATTATTGCTAAATACAAAATTTGGTTATGTACTAATCAAAGGAATAACAAATGGTTTTAATCAATTATTGTCTTACGCAAATACTGGTATATCATTTGTTTTTGGAGGTTTAGCGAATAAAGGAGAATTTTCCTTCTTTCTAGGTGTATTATTACCAATTGTCTTCATATCTGCATTGATAGGGATCTTGCAGCATTTTAAAATTCTGCCTTTTATCATGAAGGGAATAGGTTTACTATTAAGTAAAATAAGTGGTATGGGGAAATTGGAATCATATAATGCTGTAGCTTCTGCAATTGTAGGTCAATCTGAAGTATTCATTACTGTAAAAAAACAATTAGATAAGATCGCTCCACAGCGAATGTATACATTATGCGCATCGGCAATGTCGACTGTTTCTATGTCAGTTGTTGGAGCATATATGACGATGATTGAACCAAAATATGTTGTAACGGCAATTGTGTTGAATTTGTTTGGTGGATTTATTATTGTTTCAATCATTAATCCGTATACAGTTGAAGAAAGCGAAGATATCTTAACGATTGAAGATGAGCATAAGCAAACTTTCTTCCAAATGCTTGGAGAATATATTATGGATGGATTTAAAGTAGCCGTTATTGTTGGAGCCATGCTTATTGGTTTCGTAGCATTAATGGATTTAATCAATTCACTATTTGATATGATTTTCGGTGTATCTTTCCAAGACATATTAGGTTATATTTTTGCACCAATTGCTTTCCTAATGGGTGTACCGTGGGCAGATGCTGTTACTGCTGGGGGAATCATGGCAACCAAATTAGTAACGAATGAATTTGTTGCAATGGCAAGCCTTGGAGAAGTAGCTAAGTCAATGAGTGCACATACACTAGGTATTATTTCTGTATTTCTTGTATCCTTTGCAAATTTTGCATCGATCGGTATTATTTCCGGAGCGGTAAAAGGTTTGAATGTAAGGCAAGGGGATGTAGTTGCTCGTTTTGGCTTAAAGTTGTTGTACGGAGCAACACTTGTTAGTATCTTAACGGCTACAATTGTTGGTATCGTTATTTAATTTAGAAAAAAGAAGCGGTTGTCCAATATCGATTATACTAAATTCCAAACGTTTGGGTTTATGCCTTCCACACATCTGTGGAGGGCTTTTATTATGCATTCAAATGAAAAAAAGGATTGGTGTATTGTCGCAATCATCTCTTATGCAGTGGAGAGATCTGTGATTATATTAAATCGATCTCAGGAATTATGGGTGTTATTGTAAACCGTAATTTATTGTGAGTATCTGGTGTTTTTTTATGATGATCTAAATTAGGGGTATTTATAGAAAAAGGATAATTATTTATTGTTTTACGATAAAAAAGTATTGACTAAGGATGTGATATCGATTATTCTAACATTAGAAAGTTGAGAAAGCGGTGAGATATGAAACAGAAGGAATTAGCAAAGTGGCTAAAAATAATTATCGTATTTTGTTGGTTATTTGGTTTGTTGTTCTGTATCTTTGTTGGACCAGAAACAGGGAAGAATATATTGCTAGATTTTGATTCCTTAAAAGAGTTATATAAACCTTTTGTTGCTTTTATATGGATAACCGGCATTCCTTACTTTTTTGCTTTATGTATAGGTTGGAGTATCTGTTCAGATATTAATGTAGGTAACGATTTCACATTAAAAAATGCAAATAGGCTAAAGTTTATAACTGTTTTAGCAATGACAGAAGGAGTTTTATATGTTATCGCACTGCTTTATGTATTTATTAGTGGGAACTACAATACTAATCTTTTAATGATTCTTTTGCTTATTCTATTTTTTGCAGTAGTTATTTCTGTATTTACTTCTTTGCTTTCTTATTTGATGGGTAAAGCAAGTGAACTTAAAGAGGATAATGAATTAACGGTTTGAGGTGTAACATGGTTATCATAGTTAATCTTGATGTGATGCTAGCGAAAAGGAAAATGAGTGTTACGGTATTATCGGAAAAACTGGGTATCACAATGGCAAACGTCTCGATTCTAAAAAATGGAAAAGTAAAAGCAGTTAAATTTTCAACATTAGAAAAAATATGTGAAGTATTAGACTGTCAACCAGGTGATATTTTGGAATATAAAAAAAATAATTAAACTAACTTTAATGGAGGAAGATATTATGAAAATGAAATATGTAATCGCATCGACACCAATTCTTTTAGGAGTAATCTGTTTTATTGCAAAGGCTATCATTGGAAGTAGTGTAGCTGCTGATGGCACTTTAGAAGAACCTTTCTTCTTAATTCCAATAGGCTTTTTACTATTCTTCTTAGGGATTGTGTCATTAGCTGGTGTAGCATTGATTTCAATGTTTAAGAAAACACAAATTTCAAACTAAAATATTTTAAAAGGCTACTAACCGTTTAAACAAATAACCAGGCGCTCATCGTGAGTACCTGGTTGTTTTTTCGTTCGTTTTATAGGAATACTTTGAGGATTTATCGAAACAAAATCGCTCTTTATCGAAACTATTTGAGCTTTTATCGAAACAAAATCTCATTTTATCGAAACTATTTGAGCTTTTATCGAAAAACAAGCACTTTCTATCAAGAAATCAACTACAGTTATGGTGAAGAGTTTGTAGCGTAGGGCTACTCGACGCTCCCGTAGTGGAAATCAGAGCCATCTAATTTAATTAGGAGGAAAAAAACAACACACCTGATAAAAGATATGTTTACGATAAATAAAGCTGATACATTGAAGTTTCTTCATCCAAAGATTTTGCAATGTCAAAAGCTTCTTGCTGAGTTTTGTTATTTTGAATAATTTCATACATAAATCGTATTAAAAACATTAGATTTGCATTGCCATCTATGTAATCATTTGGAGCGATATAAGAATGACAGCCACTTTTTAAAAATGCTGATGCTAATTGTTCAACACCTAATGTACAGCCAGCCGCGATAACTTTTATATCATTTAATTTTGAATAACGCATTACTTCCTCAGGACCAAAAAATTCTCCTCGGGGCTCGTCTCCTTCATAAGCATCTTCTCCTAGCTCATTCATACATAATCTACCTTCATCACCATGGAAATCTAGAATTAAATAATCAATCTTTTCGTCTCGATCTTCTCCTGATAACAAATCTATAAGGTCATTGGGTCTGCCTATCCAATGTACTGTAACTCTTGCTCCAAAGTACTCAAGGGTTGAACGTAAGGTATACGCTTCCATATCAGTATTTGGACCAACTGCTAAACTAACATATAATTCTGGTTTACTCATTCTAAAAACCCCTTTTATTATATTTCTATTCCGAGGGCGCTTTGTTGCTACTGCTACGCTTTCGCACAGAGCAAAGCTTCCTGGAGGTGTCCGAAATACTGGTTATATAACAGTATTTTACAATTATAAATTATAATTGTTTGGAAATTATTTAACAAATAATCGTCCCCATAAATAAGAAACTTAAGAGACAAAAAATAGATAACCTTACTTAATCCGCTAGTACGTTTAAAGACGTATTTGTAAGTGCCAATAGAAAGGGAATAGGGTGTTTAAGTAATAAATCTAATAAATCATCATATATAAAAGAAACAGCTAATAGAGAATGTCCTGTTCCGGTTTATCCTATATTAACGGACCTAATGAGCGTGAAGTTGTACACAAATAATAGATCAAATATAGAAAATTGGCTGGAATGGTAGAGAGGGGAATATAAGATATGGAAGAACAAAAACAAATGACTATGTATGATATTTTAGAACAACCAATTAAAAAACCGTCCACAGATGTTAATAAGACTGTTGATAAGAAATTAAAAGGTCCTCGTAAAAAAGGGTATATTGTGAGGAGATAGTATTGATATGTGTTAAGTTAGCAGCAATAAAAATAAAGCATACTTACACTTTGGAATGAAATTCATGCAGCTTTAGAGGGAAGTGATACTGATAATAATTAGGGATTGTATTCACATACTGTTAATACAGAAATAGTTGGATTAATGCGCTACTATCGGTTAAGCTACCGGAGTTATGAAAAGAGATAAATGATGAGTTGATGAAGTGTACTTGAAAATTAATCAAAGCATATATTTTGTCTAAGTGTGTTTTAATGCTTAACCTTGTTTGATACAGGTTTGTTTAATCTTGCGAACTCAAGCTAACGGAGCGTCATCCATACAGAAAAATATTAATAAACTAATTATTTAAACTTAATTATTTGGAATGTCTTTTTAAATAATTTGAATAACTGGGTTCTGCGATTTTTATAAATTTATTATCTTGTGTTAAATGTGTTTATTTGTTATGTTTAAGGTGGTGAGGGATTTATCTTTTAGGATTAATATTTTATCTATCGTATCGATTTTTAAAGGGAGTGTTGTATATGAATATTAATGCCGTTGTTGTGGAGAAATTAAATCAATGGAAAAATGAGAGCGGGATTACTAATCGTGAATTGGCAGAAATGCTAGGTGTTACAGACGCATTGGTTGGTCAATATTTAAACCGGAAAAAACAATTACCTAATACAAGATTTGAACAAGTAGCCCAAATAATAGGTGTCACTTTAGATGATTTATTAGCAGGAGAAGAACCATACAAAATACATTTACGCGGTAAAATATCTAACTTTTCAGGGCAACTTGGAATAGACAGAGTTATTTCTAAAATTGAGGAACAATACCTCTAATAATGAATAATTTAATTTAATCTAATTTTATATTTTTTATCGAAAGGGTGATAAGATGTCAGAAAAAATAAAATTCACTGATCTTCTAATGGAGTTTGGTGAACAATTAGCTGAAATTACAGCTAGGCGTATGTTAGAAAATAATTTCGGTTCATCCACTTTTATCGGAGCCTATATTGAGCAGTTTGTGAGAAATTTAAGTAAATCAGCAATTATCTATGAATATATGAATGATCCATTTTTATTTGGTGGGAAAGTTCAATATTATAAAGATGGAAAAGAAGACAGTTATGTTTTTATTAATACATATCAATCGTATAGAGTTCAATACTTTACTTTAGCTCATGAATTATTTCATTTAACTCCTGAGCATGAGAAATTAATTAAAGCGTTTGATGCGAACAATTCTAACAATGATGAAAATCTAAAAAAAGTCGTTGAACGTTCAGCGGATCGTTTTGCAGCGACTTTATTATTACCGGAAAACTTAGTTAAAGGTATTTGGGAAAAACTCATTGATGAAGTGAAAGACCAAGAAAGAATTATCTATAACCTTGCAGACATGAGTTGTGCACCGTATGAAGCTGTTGCGAGAAGATTAGTTGAGTTAAACTTACATACATCAAGAAAGTTAGACAAATCATTTAAAGACAAAATCAAGAATTATAAAGATAGTGATTGGGAAAAAGAGCGCATTGATTTTATGGCTATCCCTAGTCCTCTTGATATTGCAATAATTGATAATGAAAAGCTGTATAAGCAAAGAATAGAAGACACTACTCCTAATCCCTCAACTTCTGATGAAGAAGATCCGTTGAAGGAATTTTTATAGAATAGTACTGGTTATAATTGGAAGGTGGTGAGGGTGAAAATGAAGAAGGGATACGGCTTACGTAATACCAATAAAGTATTAGACGCAAATGTATTTTTTAGTACTTACTACTCTAATGATTTTAGTTTTATACGATTATTGGACAAACTAGGTGGTATTATGTTCGTTGATGCTGCTGTTCTTGATGAATTGTTAGTAACCAATAAATTTCAACCGATTTTAACCGATTTATTTCAGCGGGGAATATTGATTTTATGCGATCCAGAAAATAAATATTCTGAAATTTCTGATACGATTGAATTGACAGATGAAGAACGAAGTATTTATCGTTTTGAACTAAGAAATATTAGGTCTGAATTCAACAAAATTGAAGCAGCTAAATCTAAAGCAAATCCTAATCGTCGGAAACCTAAAAATGATGGGGAAGCTGCATCACTTGCTTTAGCTAGAGTTCTGCATTTACCCATTATCTGTACAGATGATACGAGCGTTCCGCATGTAATTAAACAGTTAGAATTGCAAATTGTAACTAATTCTGATAGTGAAGAAAAATCTGAGTTTATTCGAACATATGGATTATATGATTTGTGTGAAGAGTTAATTATAGGTGGGGTAGTCACAAAGACAGCGTTGAAAAAAATCTATAAAAATGCAATAAAAGGCGACCGGAATGAAGAACATAAGTTGGGTAAATTCAACTCAATTCCAGAACCAGTAAACATAACGGACAAATGAAATACATATTAGAGGCTAGGACAAAACCTCATTTTTCTGCAGCGAAATTGGAGTAGAGCGCAACGCAGCGACAGAAATCTTTAATGAGCTGCAGTTTTGAGATTTGTCGAGAACTTTTGATTGTTTATCCAACTTTATCGATTTATCAACCAACTTTTTTAATTTATCGACCAACTTTTGAAAAATATCGACATCTATCTTCATGCAACGCTCTCGGACCGCACTAATGATTTACGTCGCTTATGACAAAAACATATTTTTTTACGCAAAATTTAAAAACTTAACATCAAAAAACGCGAGAAATCAACGTTTCTAAATTGAATTATCGTGCTTTTTAAGGTTTTAACCAGTTTTGTCCCACCCACTTTAAATTTTTCTTTAAATAATTGAACTGAGATTTTATTCAGGGAAAATAATTGGTGAAGTGCCCAATGAGAAGTAAACACCAGAATTACTTTGTTTTATGTTTTGAAACAATCTTTTAAAAAACATCCTCTCTCATACGATTTTAAAACACACGATATGCACAAGACACGAAAATCACATAAAAAAATCACCCTCCAAATAATGAAGGGTGATTCACTCAAAAGCCATGTGGCTGTATGATCAAATTAAAAAGCCGCGTATGCCGTAGTTATTATAGAAAGTTTTAAACCACCACTCCTCAAAGTGGGTGTTCGCAGAAGCTTTCCTGCTTATCCTCATGCACCTTGGTGTGAGGCCCGTCATTCCAACTCCAATAATAAAACTCCCTTTTACAGCTTAAAGGTTAAAACTTAATATTGTACGAACAATGCAGCCTTTAAGGATATAATAAAGGATGATAAACAAACTTGCAAGTAAGATGGTTTGCGTAAAAAAGTCAATGGGCGAGAGTTCCAAATCATTTAAGACTGGAATGAAAATCCCCCAAAATACTTGAAGCTGCTCATATATTATTCACAAATGAGAACGAAAAATACGAACAACCTTTGCTAAATAGGACGAATTATGTAAAGATAGGAGCATAAATAGGATTTACCTAGTAAAAAAGTTAAGGGAGGAAGCTGAATTGGCAGCATATCCAAATTGTCCGAAATGTAATTCTGAATACACTTATGAGGATGGAACGAATTTTGTATGTCCAGAATGTGCGCATGAGTGGAGCGCAGATGCTACAGAGCAGGAGTCAGATACACTAATTGTAAAGGATGCACATGGCAATCTACTTGCAGACGGTGATTCCGTAACAGTTATTAAGGACTTAAAGGTTAAAGGTAGTTCTTCAACATTAAAAATTGGGACAAAGGTGAAAAGCATTCGTCTCGTTGAAGGAGATCACAATATTGACTGTAAAATCGATGGCTTTGGTGCAATGAAATTAAAGTCAGAGTTCGTTAAAAAAGCATAATCACTATAAAAAGAGTCGAGGAAATGAAGAGCCCCAACCAAGGAAACGGTGTTGGGATACTATTCAAAACCGACTCTTTTTTTATTTTTTCAGCCTACGCAACATAATAGCAAAAGCAGCGCCGATTAGTGCAAATATAGTATGTAAAATAGCGATGTAGCTAGCTCCAATCAACAGTGTCCCAATTTCCGTAAAGGAATAGTTAGTGACGTAGAGTGGATTATTAATATTATGGATGATGGCCCATACGAAAACAGGTACAAAGCTAATAGCAAAAACAATCCAAATGTTTTTGTAAAAGAAGTAAGTAAGACAGCCAAAAATTGCGTATGATACAACAAAGCTTTTATGATTGCCTAGTAAGGATGAGTTAATGGCAAACATAAAGGACAGTACGATAAAAACAAGATGGAAAAATGTTACCGTTCTTTTCATCGGTAAATGATGCTCGCGTGATTGCTCTGAAGTAGCGAGCTGACGACAATGCTCACAATTAGCTAAATGTTGTTCGATAAATTCTATAGTATGTGCTTGGAGCGTTTGATTTTTATACAAAGGTAATAAATCTTCTACAATTGAACAATCCTGTGCCAAAGGCTTCCCTCCAATCGATCTCTTACCATTATACGACTTTTTTTGAGAAAATAAAAAAAGCCTTCCGTGAGTTAATTCGTCGGAAAACTTGTACATGCACCATATTAATTTGATGTTAATACTTCATTTGTCAAAGCTTGAATATCAATATGTGTTTTTTCCTTCACAGCATCCTTCAAAATCTCAGTACGGAAATAGTGAACCGAAGCTTCGAGGGGGATCACTAAAAGTTTGGTAAGAGCTGTTTGATACATATAGACAAATTCTTTGTCGGTGTTTCCGCGCTTTAATTCAGCAAAGGCTTCATAAAATTGGTCAAGCTTATCAGCAAATTCAAGTAGACGACCTTCTAATGTGCTGTCCTTGCCTTCTTTCATTCGCTCAAAGAAGATAGCTTGAAATTCTTGTGGAATCTCATTGATAATGAATTTTTCCATCATTTTTTCTTCTACATGGGCAAGCATTTGTTTAAGCTCGGGGCTTGCATGCTTTACTGGAGTTTTAATATCGCCGATAAACACTTCGGCAAAGTCGTGATTGATGGTTTTTTCATATAACGATTTCCAATTTACCGTAGCTCCATTCATTTCCTCAAGTGTAGCGAAGAACATGGCGTACTGTGATACCTTCCAAGAGTGAGCAGCCACATTATGCTCTTCAAATTTGAAGCGTCCTGGGCAACGAATAATACGCTCTAGGTCATTAAGGCTTGTAAAAAATTGATGAATTCCTATAAAAATCACTCCTTTTCGTTCTATATGTGCATGTTACTATAATCCATACCCTCTTTGTGCAGATTTCAAACAATTTAACAATGATTCAATTTGCGTTTACAAATGATTCACAATTGCCGATAAAGCACGCATATGTTGGGTGCTATAATGAGGGGGACTGACATCCGCTGGAGGCTTTAACTACTTTCAGCAAATGTCTTTTGTACCGAAAGCGTAGCGACAGGTGCAGGTGTTTAAACACCCACTGAAAAAGTTAAAAAGGGAGTATGCACCAATGATTTCAATTTATACACTTCTTCTTTATATACATATTTTAAGTGCTATTCTTTCGATTGGGCCTTTGTTTGTAGTTTTACCAATTGTTAAGAAAATGCGTACAGCATCCCGTGTTGAGATGTCACCGTATATTGAGGCTTTTAAAGGAGCAATTACAATCGTCAAGCATTCGGGACATGTTCTTGTTGCATCGGGTATTTTATTAATGTGGCATGCAGGCTATCATTGGAGTACCTCGTGGATTGTTCTTACATTTCTTGTGTTGCTTGCCTCCATTGTTTTTTTGGCAAGAGCGTTCAAACCGACTTTACGAACATTTAATACACCTGCCTATGACCAACAAAAATTTGCTTCATTACTACATCGAAAAGCATGGATGTACATTTTCTTATTGCTCATTATGTTATGGCTAATGGTAGCAAAGCCTGTACTTTGGTAAAGGATGAAAAAATTCGCACCCTGAGAGGAGTGCGAATTTGTCATAGTGTTGAAAAATTCAAGGAGATCTTTGTGACTGTTGTGGCGGCTGGGCGACTCCTTGGAGATCAGCGTCACTAGATGAGACCTTGGAGCGCAAGCGGATGTTTTCTGTGCGAAAGCGGAGTGTTAACGTAGCGGCAGCAAATGTTTTATCTGTGCGAAAGCGAAGCGACAGCAACAATTGTTTTATCTGCGCGAAAGCGAAGCGACAGCGGCAAATGTTTTCTGTAGCGAAAGCGAAGCGTCAGCTACAAATGTTTTATCTGCGCGAAAGCGAAGCGTCAGCGGCAAATGTTTTCTGTAGCGAAAGCAAAGCGTCAGCTACAAAGCCTCCAGTCGGAACGGAAATTAACCCACGTAATGTGATTATCCTTCTTTATGCTTTTAATGCACCCTGATTTTTAAAAATCCATAAAATTCTTCGGTAACTTGAAGTTAAAGAGAAGAGCCACCACAAACTCATTTGAGAAGGTGATGGCTCTTTAATTTCGTTCAGTTAATTTTGGGAATGTGGAAGGTGATAGTTGTTCCTTCATTTAGTGTGCTATTAATTTGCAATCTCTGTCCATAAATCCTCTTAAGACGTAGATCTGTATTACGTATACCTACACCAGATTTTGTTGAATAACTACCTGATTGTAGCTCATCTAATTTACTCGGATCTATCCCAACGCCATCATCTATAACACTTATTGCTACATAATCTGGAAATTCCTTTATACGGATACAAACTGTTCCGCCTTCTTCCTGTTTTAAGACACCATGCTGAATCGAATTTTCTACAATAGTTTGTAAGGAGATAGGGGGAATTTCAATGTTTACAATGTCATCAATATCCCATTCGATGTTTAACAATTCCCCAAAGCGTTGCTGTTCAATATAGAGATATGATCGCACTAGCTCTAGTTCATCCTTAAGTGGTACTACTCGTTGTAGATTTCGCACATCAAAGCTTGCGTGTAGATATTCACCGAAATGATGCATTAAGTTAATCATTCGATCGGTATCAATCGTACTAAGTGATGCGATTGTATTTAATGTATTAAATAAAAAATGTGGCTGTATTTGAGCTTGAAGCCATGCTGTTTCCAAATATAGTTGTTGATTGATGCTATATTTCAAATCAATTAACGCTCTGCTTCTTACTTTTAGCTCTATAGAATTAATGGGCTTTGTAACATAATCATTTGCTCCACGAACCAAACCAGTATAAACATCCTCAGGATAATTACGTGCTGTTAGCAATAAGATAGGTAATTCAAGTAATGAGTAATGCTCTCGAATAATTTCAATTAATGCATAGCCAGAAATATAGGGTAGCATCGCATCGATAATGACTAAATCCCACTCATCTTGCTGTAATACTTCTAATACCTTTTCGCTGCTAGTAATAGTAGTAACAGCATATTCTGTTGTAGCGAATAAACTACGCATAATTGTTAAGTTTACAGAATCATCATCGACCATTAAAATTTTAAATTGTTTTTCCACTATGTTTGATAACGTATTTTCTTCAACAGGGGAAAATATGTCCTCTTGCTCAATGTAGGATTGCTCCTTACTTAGACTTTCCTCTGCTAATGGTAAGGTGAAATAGATATCCGATCCTTTGTTAGGAATGGAATGTATTTGTAAAGTTCCTCCGTGCAATTCGATGAGCTTCTTTGAAATTAATAACCCGATACCGATCTCATCGTAGTTGTCATTTCCTTGTTCGGAAGGGGAAAATAGACGACTTCGAATGTCATCAGTCATACCTAATCCGGTGTCACGAATATGGATTACAGCCAGATCATTTTCCGTATGTGCACTGATTTCTATAGCACAAGCACCTGTATATTTAATGGCAGTGTATAAAAAATTAAAAAGAATTTGGATCAATCGATTTTCATCGGCCATTACATTAGGAAATGTTCTAGAAATGGTAGATTTCATTTGAATTTGTTTTCCACTTGTTATAAAGCGTAACATGTCAAAAACACCATAAACTACAGCTTGAATGCTTACGTTTTTTTTATTGAGATGTAAATACCCTTCCTTTAAACGAGTAAAATCAAGTATGTCATTTAATGTAAAGGACATGCTTCTCCCAATATCAATTAAAAGCTTTAGGTTTTGTTTATCATCAACTGCAAGCTTATTGTTTGGATTATCATAAATGGTCTGTCCTAACGTAATCATTTTATTCATAGGATCCCATAGCTTTTGTGAACTATTGGATAAAAATTCATCCTTTAATGCATTGTCTTTTTGTAATGTAGCATTCAATTGATTAATTTGCTCTTTATTTTCAACAAAATGTTTAAACCAATAACTCGAAAAACCGAGCATGACAAATAAATAATCGAATGGATAAATTGGTATATCAAAAGCATAAATGGATTTGACAAACCCCCATATAATCCCATTTGTTGAAGCGAGAGCCGTCAGTGCAATAAAAGCAGAGCTCTTTTTTTGATTTTCAAGATACTCTCTTAAAGCGAGTGCTACTACAAATAAAAATGAAACGCCATAAAGTATAAAGAAAAGGAAATTTATCGTGTATAACCAATCAATTGGTAAAATGACAGTTAAGAATACGCCAAGGACATAGAAAGCAAGAATCCACTGAAAGCATTTAGCATTACGATATTTGACTAGTAAAACACGCATAAATTGAACAAAGAAAAAAGAAGCTCCGAGATAAATGATGGTAGATAATTTAAACGACCATACATAATCAAGATGTAACCAAGCAAGTATGGAGCGATCATATGAAATTATTTCATCTGCTAAAGGCAAAAGAAAACCTACTGTGAAAAGTAATACAATTGGCTTTCGATAAATAAATAGGAACACAAGAATACTAAAAAGTGCGAACATTACAAGCATTACTGAAATGGTAGTAAGAGATATATCGGTAATTAATTCGTGATGTGCCATAGCTGATGCAGAGCTAAATAGTACTCTTTTAGTAATGATAGGACTTGCGGGTGTATCAAAGTTTGATACATGTAAAATTAAGTCAATTTCAGGCTGTTCATTCGTAAAATAAACAGTATAAGGAGCGGCTTGCCCTTTATGACTAGTTGAATCAGTAGCGACTTTTCCTGACTGACCAACCAGCTCCCCATTAATATATAATGTTGAAGCAGTAGACACTGCAGGAATCCGAATGGCATAAAGATTATCTTTAGGTGCATTATGATTGAGTAAAATTTTTAAATGGTATGTACCATATCGTTGTGTCGTTGCCTCAGAATTTCGCATGGGAATCGTTTGGATTGTCTGCTCGGATAATCGGGGATATTTGTTATTGTCCATGTTTAAGGGATCTATTAATAACCCGGGATAGTAGAGCCATTCACCATTTAAGTGAAGAATTTCTTTATCGGATAGCTGCTGATTATGAATATCAAATATACCTTCCTGGGCAATCGGTTGATTACTCGTAGGGAGGAAGAGTGCTAACCATAGTAAACGGAATGTAGTAAGAACTATAAAAATTATTAAAATGAAAAGTGAATGTCGTATTGTCGCTTTTTTTAACAGTGACATATGGACCTCCTGAATTTTAGAAAGTTACCATGCATGAAGAAAGAAAAAAGATAAAAAGGCATCGAGAGTGAACTGTCTCGATGCCTTTTGTGGAAGGCTTGAGTATGCTTTTCATTTGAATTTATTGTCATTTATACTTCCAATGATATCGCATTAAAAAGCTCAGTTGTTTCGTGCTCTGGTAAAATACCGAGATCAGCTACCAAGGTACTTTTAAAGGTATTGTAAACCTTTATTGCACTTGCTCGATTATCCACATCGATATAGTGTTTTATTAGCTGTTGGATGTTTCTATCGGAATATGGATTATGTTCGAGCGTTAAAAGTAATATATGCTCTCGTTTTTTTACATCATGTATTGCTGTATAATGCTCTACTAAATCATGAAGTAAAAGAGAAAATTGGTTGTTCATGAAATTTGCTTTGCTAGTAACCCAAGGATAATCTAACGTGGCCATATATTGACCCTGATAGTTTTGTATTAGTGCCTCAGCTTTCTCTATATCAAGCTTTCCGGTCTCCATTTTATTATTTAAAATATGCTCTAAAATATGGGCATCACATTGAAAATTCTCTAGTTGTAAAATATAGCAGCCATTTGCATACTGTATGACTTCTAAATAGCCTAATGTAGAAAGCGTAGTGCGCAGATAGGAGACTGTTGTATGTAACTGCACTCTTGCCTTTTTATAGTCCGTCTCTGCCCATAAAGCATCGATAACTGTATCACGAGGAACATGGCTATTAAGATTGGAAAAAAGAAAGGCAAATAATTCTTTTGTTTTAACCGTTCTCCAATGGATGGCTTTGTCATCGTGTAAGACAACGAATCCTCCAAAACATTGTATCGTTAGTGATTTATTTTTTATTAGTGTAGGAGTCGATTTTTCTTCTAGGTGGAGGAGTTCTTGGATTCTATTAATAGTTGTCTCTAGACGAGCTTTTGAAATAGGCTTTAATAAATAGTCAAGGGAGTTAATTTCAAATGCTTGGACAGCATAGTCTCGATACGCAGTGACAAATACGATATGGATATTTTTGTTCCATTCTTTTAATACCCGCGCAATTTCTAAACCATTCATGCCGGGCATTTCAATATCTAAAAATGCTACTTGAAAATCCAAGCTTGGACCCTCTGCAAGCAAATCTTTTACATTTGTAAAGGATTTAATGACCTCTATTGAATTAAATTCCTTTAACTTTTTCTCCATGTTTATAAGAGCTAATGGCTCATCGTCCATTACTATCACTCTAATCAAAAAGGGCACCAACTTTCAAATATTATGAAGTGAAGAACTTAAAGTGAAATTGGTTAAATGAAATATCAATAACTGACCCTTTATACGGATGTGTGGTCACTTGCTGCTATAACAGATCTTCTAAAAAGTCGACGGTAGCTGCTGTATTTAAATTGAGCGCACTTTACATAACACTCATTTGTACAGTTTGTTGTAGCTCCATAATCTGAGAAGACATTATTGTATTAATTTCCACCCTACATTCCCCTTTAACATATTATCGGTTAAAATTATTGATTTTCCAACGTATAAAAGTTGCATATAAAATATCAGTAGTTTTTCCGTAAAAATCTCTTACTTACTAAAAATATGATTGATATTGTATATTTTTCCGTTTTTATAGAAATAATTCGTAATATCAGGTCCATTGTCCTGAGTGATTAATTGCATTCTCTAGCATTGCTTGCATAAAAGAGCCCAACTCTAGTGTGCTAGCAGCAGATTGCAAAATTATAAAAAATGGAGGTATTACAAAATTATGAAGAAACAAGCATTAGCATTAGCTGTAACATTGACTTTAGGTATTAGTTTATTTGCAAGCCCGTCTTCCGCTGAGGACAAACTTAATGTTTTGCCAGACGACGTATTATGGGGAATCTCGAAGATTTACGATTTATCTGCAGGAGAATTTGAGCTATTAAATGAAATAGAACCGAAATGGTTTAATTTTGAAAAAAAATCAAATGAAGATGACACGAAAAATGAAAAAGCATCGAAAGACCAACATCACATTGTGCATGGGGATACATTATTTTCAATTGCCCGTGAAAATAAAGTGTCGGTGGATGAGCTGAAAGAATGGAATAACCTCTCATCTGATGTAATTTATGTAGGCGAATTGTTAGCTATTAAAGCATCGGCAGCACTGCCTAAAACTTCTGTAAGCAATACTAAAAAGATAGCAACAACGTCAAATACAAAGCCGGCAACAACAACAAATACAAAACCAGCAACAAAATCAAATACCAAACAAGCAAGTGCTCCAGCGAATGCGTCAGGCAAAACGCTAACAATGCGGGCGACTGCCTATACAGCGTATTGTGAAGGGTGTTCGGGGATTACAGCGAATGGAACAGATATAAGATCTAATCCAAACTTAAAGGTAATTGCTGTAGATCCACGTGTTATTCCTCTTGGTACTAGGGTTTGGGTTGAAGGTTATGGCGAGGCAATCGCAGCAGATACTGGCGGAGCAATAAAAGGCAATAAAATTGATGTATTTATTCCTACTGAAGGACAAGCTCGTCAGTGGGGTGTTAAAACCGTAACTGTTAAAATTTTGAATTAATGTATGTAAAGGGATGCCTCGTTGAATTGGGCTCATCACCACACGTTATGATGATGAGCCTAAATTGGAGATATCCTTTTTATTTTGTTTCAATCGAAATGCCAATCTCTATAGCTCACAAGGTTGCAAAATTTACTGCTTTGCCAATGATTCACAAAATTCTAATCAAAATTGCATAAGTAGGAGGATTGTTGGCAAACATCAGAAATAGAGGAGGGATTTTTATGAAAAAAATGGGCTTACTAATTATTTTCTTATTAGTATTTGTCGGTGGTTGTAATTTCTTTGAGAAGAAGGAGCAAAAAGTAGCGGTTAACGCAAATTCAGCACCAACTGCAACTGCGAAAGTCATCGGTAAAAATAATGAAAGCTATGGAAATGCATATTTTCAGGAAGAGGATAATGGGGTAAGGGTGACACTCGCGCTATCTGGATTGCCTACCGGAACGCATGGCATTCATATTCATTCAGTTGGGAAGTGCGAGCCACCAAAGTTTGAATCAGCAGGCCCACATTTTAATCCGACACAAAAAGAGCACGGAAAGGATAACCCTAAAGGCTATCATATGGGGGATCTTCCAAATCTAGAAGTTGGCGAAGATGGTAATGTAGATATGAACTTCTTAGCTGAAGGGTTAACATTAGATAAAAATGCTGCAAACTCATTGTTGGGTGGAGAAGGTACTTCATTAGTCATTCATGAGTCAGAGGACGATTATAAAACAGACCCTGCTGGTAATTCTGGTGAAAGAATTGCTTGTGGCGTAATTCAATAAAGAAAATGAATCGACTGTATCTGAAGTAAATCACTTTAGATACAGTATTTTTTTTGCAAGCGTGTTGATTAACCATTTTTATACATTCAAAGAGGCTGATTTCCGCTACGGGCTACTCGCTTTCCTGCGGGCGAGCGTCGAGCCGCTTCCTCCGCTCTGCTCCGTGCAGGGTCTCGTCTGTCTCGCTTTCCCGCGGGAGTCGAGTAGCCCTACGCTACAATCAGTTAAAATGGAAATGTATTGGCAAAGTGGTAACAAAAAAATCCTTTTACCACTCAATAATAAACCTATTTTTTTCCTAATCAACACGCTTGTTTTTTTTGTTTAGTTAATAAAAATCGGCTCAGCGGACGCCCCTAGGAAGCTTTGCTCTGTGCGAAAGCAAAGCGTCAGCAACAAAATGTTTTATCTGTGCGAAAACGAAGCGACAGCAACAAAGCGCCTAGACGGAACGGAAATCAATCACACGTTTGGTAATGAGACATAAAAGAAAGTGAAAGGTCATTTTTTATAATTCGACATGCAATTTTTATACATTTGCTAGCTGAATTTGTTTTGTTAGAAAAAGAATTTAATAGTCTGAAATAGATAAATTAAGATTGAAGGAGTAATTGTTGAAATTCAGAAATGATTGTCGTTTAAGGTAAATAGCATAATTATAAATGACTGAATTTACAATAAATAGATTGACATTATTATACTATATTTGATAATTTTAAGTAGATTATTATTTTTAACCAAGGGGGAAGGTTACTTTGAAGAAAAAACAATTTAGGCTATTAATGCTATTAAGTGTCTTTGCGCTATTGATTTTAGCTGCATGTGGGTTGGGTAGTGGAACAGGTTCTAAGGACGCGAGTAAGGGGGATTCGACATCATCTGATAAGCCCAAATTTTTAAACTTATTAACAGGTGGAACACAAGGTACTTACTATGCACTAGGTGGAACGTTTGCTGATTTTATTTCTAAGGAAACAGGCATTAAAACAACTGCTGAAGTTTCTCAAGCGTCTGCCGCTAACATGACTGCTTTACAAGAAGGTAAAGGTGAAATTGCTTTTGTGCAATCAGATATTGCTTATTACGCTACTGAAGGAACAATGATGTTTGAAGGCAAAAAAATTGACTCGATTGCTGCTTTAGGTGCACTTTATCCAGAAACAGTACAATTAGTAACGACTGAAGCGTCAGGTATTAAAACTTATGCTGATTTAAAAGGGAAAAAGGTTTCTGTAGGTGCTCCGGGTTCTGGAACTTACGCAAATGCTGACCAATTACTTGAAATTCACGGTTTGAAAATGGATGATATCAAAGCCCAAAACCTTGATTTCGGTGAGTCTACTGACGGTCTTCAATCAGGCCAAATTGATGCAGCGTTTATTACTGCGGGTACGCCAACAGGTGCTGTTGAGGCATTAAACGCAACAACTAAAGTAAATATTATCGGTATGGATGCGGGTAAAGCTGATGAGTTAATTGCTAAATATCCTTACTATACAAAAGATACAGTAAAAAAAGGTACGTATGGTATCGCGAAAGATACTGAGACAGTTTCCGTGCTTGCAATGCTAGCGGTGAAAAAAGATCTTCCGGAAGATGTTGTTTATTCGATGACGAAAGCTATTTATGATAACGCAGGTAAAATTTCTCACGCTAAAGGTGAGTTTATCAAAGCGAAGACGGGTTTAGAAGGTATTAGTATCGATGTTCACCCAGGTGCTAAAAAATACTTTGATGAAAATAAATAACGCAATATTCGGACTTCGGTTTTAGATTCTATCAAACTATAGCTTATGGCGAGTAAAAAGTTATTTTCTTAAATACGAAGAGGCTCGGATTGCGTAAAGCTTCGAGTCTCTTTTCTTCCGTTAAGTTGCGCGTGAAAGTAAATAGCTTTTTAAGTGGGGGAACAGATGTAGTGCGAAAGAGAACATTAATAATTGTTTTAGTTTTTTTATGTATTTGCTTTAGTATAGTCATTTTTCTTCCTCTTCAAAAGGTATTTGCATTTACGGAAACACGTATAAATGATCCGCTAGTGCATTATATACCACTAACATCTGAGGATACATTCGAAATTAGATATACGCACTCTATCCATAAGACGGATGTGCTCGAACATTATAAATGTGTAGATGGAACAAATATTCAAATGTTAGGGATGGAGTATGAAAGTTTAGCAATCGGCATGCCAAGCTATGCAGAGAAAAATCAAACATTAACAGAACGAAATGGTAAATATTTTTTGCAGTTTGACAATGAAGTTATTGAAAATTTTACGATTTATATAGCCGATTTGGATTTAGATCTTGTATTAGAATACGAGGATTATGAATACGATTTAAAAAAAGATTTACAAAGGGGAAAATCCTATTTATTTGAGGTGAAGCGTTTATCACTTTATGAACAATGGAAAGGAGTAAGGATGAAATGACAACACAGCATAAATCAAACGACGAAGTAAAAAAAGAAGAATTTGAACAAATATCAGCCGAAGAGCAACAAGCAATACTTGAGAAATATGATATTGAATCCAATGTCCGAACGATTTCGGGCATTATGAAACATGTCATTTTCTTTGGACTATTAGCATTTTCATTGTTCCAACTTTATACAGCCATTTTTGGTCAGTTTCCAGCGCAGATCCAACGTACTATTCATTTAGGTTTTGGTTTGACCCTTATTTTCTTGCTATTCCCAGCTCGAAAAAAAGCGGCAAAGCATAAAATCGCATGGTTCGATTATATTTTAGCGGTATTATCTATTGTAGTAGGTTCGTATTGGACAGTAAATTATACAGAGCTAATTAACAGTAATGGTACCATTACACAAATGGATTTTATCGTTGGTTTAATAGCTATTGTATTGGTGCTTGAGGCAGCTCGTCGTGCAGTAGGTTTACCAATTACAATCATTGCTGTGTGTTTCTTAATATACGCATATTTCGGACCGTATTTCCCGGCATTTATGGCACACAGAGGGCAAGACTTCGAGAGTATTGTTAATCTCATGTATTTTACGACGGATGGTATCTTTGGAACGCCAATTAGTGTTTCGGCCACGTTTATTTTTGTGTTTTTACTTTTTGGGGCATTTCTTGTCAAAACAGGTGTTGGTCAATACTTTAATGATCTAGCTGTAGCTCTTGCGGGTAAATTAATTGGTGGTCCAGCGAAAGTAGCGGTATTTTCTAGTGCGCTTCAAGGTATGATTTCAGGAAGCTCCGTAGCAAATGTAGTAACATCTGGATCGTATACGATTCCGATGATGAAAAAGCTTGGGTACCGTAAAGAGTTCGCAGGTGCAGTTGAGGCGGCTGCTTCTACAGGTGGACAGTTAATGCCGCCGATTATGGGGGCCGCAGCGTTTTTAATGGTTGAGTTTATCGGGCGTGGAATAACGTATTGGGATATTGCGAAGGCGGCTGCGATACCTGCACTGCTCTATTTCACAGGTATTTGGATTATGACGCACTTCGAAGCAAAACGTGTAGGCTTAAGAGGCTTACGTGATGATCAAATGCCAAATCGTCGAGAAGTATTTAAGAAAATTTACCTTCTATTGCCGATTATCGCAATCATCGTTTTAATGTTAACGGGTACACCAGTAATGCATGCTGCACTATACGGTATTCTTATTTCTATTGGTGTTTCGATGTTTGATAAAGAAACGCGTTTAAAGCCAATGGATATTATTGATGGTTTAGTTGAAGGTGCACGCACAGCACTTGGTGTAGTAGCGGCAACGGCTTGTGCAGGTATTATCGTAGGGGTAGTTGTAAAAACAGGTTTAGGCCTAAGTTTAGCTAATAGCTTAGTAGAATTAGCGGGCGGTAGTATTATTTTAACGCTGATTTTTGTAATGATTGCCTCTTTAATTCTTGGGATGGGCGCTCCGACAACAGCGAACTACGTAATTACGTCAACAATTGCTGCTCCAGCAATTGTGGCATTATTATCGCCGAATACACCACAGGAATTAGTACCAGTTGTTGTCTTATTATCGGCACACTTCTTTGTGTTCTATTTCGGAATTATTGCTGATATAACACCGCCAGTGGCACTTGCTGCTTTTGCGGCTTCTGGAATATCTGGTGGAGACCCGATTAAAACGGGTGTAAACTCAGCGAAACTTGCTATTGCAGCGTTTATTATTCCATACATGATCGTATTTTCACCTGCATTACTAATGATTGATACAACAATACCTGAAATTTTATGGGTAGTATTCACGGCCGTTACAGGAATGGTAGCTATAGGTGCAGGAGTAATAGGTTACTGGTACCGTAAAATGCTATGGATAGAACGTATTATTGCAATTGCTGCTGGCTTATTGCTTATTTACCCAGAAAAATTCTCGGATTGGGCAGGGTTAGCAATCTTTATTGTTATGTTTGTTATTCAATATGTAACACAGCATAAAGGTGACAGTGATGACAATCAAAATGGTAAAACGAGTGTTACGGCTTAAGCGAGAGGTAAAAAGGGCTTAGGTCCGTTATCATATTAAATAATAAGAATTTGCTCATTTTCTGAGTTAGTAAGTGCATGCTTTGTAGTGTCTACAAGGAATTTGCTTAACTTACAAGCTAAGGGAATCGAGTAGATTCTTTTTCTTTTGTAGCTGAAAAATGAAAGAGAATAAGAAGCACCTACATAACTTAGAGGTGAAAAAAATTCAATTAAACTGATTATCAAAATATGTTCAAAAACCGGAAAAAGTTGATTTGTATGTTTTTGTGAGAATTGTTAGTGTTGATAACTGTAATAAAAGTAATCCAATTAAAGGTAGCTAACCTTTATTATTTTCAATGCTTTGAAAGGAGATTTCTAAATGAAAAAAGCAAGTTTACTATTAATTGTTATACTTTTAGTCTTTTCTCAATTGTCATTGGGTAATCTATCTGTTTATGCGACAAGCAACAATGAAAGTGATGTTGTACAATCGAGAAATTTCGAGGGTGAAAATATTTCAAAGGATAATGATGATGATAATAAACCACCACCACCACAAGATATTTTCATAACGAAGGATCTTGGTAATGGTGTTGCTATTATAAAGCATTATAGTACACCAAAGGATTATGTTATTATTCCTAGTGAAATCGAGGGGAAACCAGTAATAGAAATAGGGAGTTCAGCATTTTCTGGTAAGAAGCTAACTAGTGTAGAAATTCCGGCAAGTGTGATAACGATTGGAGAACTTGCATTTTCTACTAATAATTTAACGAACGTGGATATTCCATCGAACGTTCGAACGATAGGACAAAGTGCATTTTATAATAATCAATTAACAAGTGTAAAAATTCCTGAAGGCGTTAAGACGATAGAAGCGGCCGCATTTTACAATAATCGATTAACAAACGTAGAGATTCCATCTAGCGTAACAACGATACAGGATTTTTCATTCTACGGAAATCGATTAACGAGTTTAGAGATTCCGCGGGGTGTTACATCGATAGGAACATCAGCATTTAATGCAAATCCAATATCAAGTTTAGTAATTCCAGATAGTGTTACAACGATTAAGGGTAGTGCTTTTTACGATAACAGTCTTGATTTTGTAACGTTTAATGGTACACATAATTTCCAATGGACTGAAAAAAACTCTCCATTCAATCCACAAAAAAAGGGAGGGAGAACGTTCTTAGGTTGGTTTGAAAATGAGGATTTTACGATAGATTGGGATTACTCAGTAGGAAAACCAATGACAATTTATGCGAAGTGGAGCCATTACGCTGTTACTTTTGATTCTAACGGTGGAAGTGAAGTCCCGTCGGTAATGGTAGCATATAGCGAAACGATGAAAGCACCGCCGAATCCAGAGAAAGAGGGCTACGCATTTGAAGGTTGGTATAAGGATAAAGGACTAACAGAAGTATGGGATTTTGACCATGATGTAGTGATAAAAGATACAACGCTATATGCTAAATGGAAGAAAGCGAGCTATACAATCACTTTTGATGCCAATGGAGGAAGCGAAGTTCCATCCCAATCAGTAGGATCTGGTGAGTTAGTAAAGGTTCCTTCCACTCCGGTAAAAGAAGGGCACACATTTGCAGGGTGGTATAAAGACAAAGGGCTAACTAAAGCATGGAATTTCGATCAAGAGGTAGTGAAAAAAGATATAACGCTATACGCCAAATGGTCGAAAGTAAGCTACATCGTTACGTTTGATTCCAATGGAGGAAGCAAAGTTTCATCCCAATCGGTAGGATCTGGTGAGT
>NZ_JARVRU010000025.1:0-31372 GCF_030209535.1 Lysinibacillus sp. fls2-241-R2A-57 | reverse complement strand
CCGTACGTACGGTGGTGTGAGAGGTCGGGAGTTAATCACTCCCTCCTACTCGATTGTTAGATTAAAAGTAAAAAGTTAAAAAAGGAGTACTCTATGGGGCAAGCATTATTGGCTTATATGGCAGTTGTATCTATAGTTCTGCTCATTATGATGGGTATGGATAAATCAAAAGCAAAAAAGCATGAATGGCGTATTGCTGAACGTACGTTATTTACGTTAGCAATTGCAGGTGGGGCAGTAGGTGGCGTGCTCGGAATGTATTTATTCCGTCACAAGACACGTCATAACAGTTTTGCATTTGGCTTCCCGTTACTAGCAGCTATTCAAGTTTTTATCATAGTACAAATCTGGTGACAAAACTCGAAAATATTCCGATAAAATTTAAAAAGTTTCCGATAAATCTCGAAAACATTCCGATAAATCGCGAAAACATTCCGATAAAACCTAAAATGTTTCCAATAAATCTCGAAAACAATGTAAAAACACATCCTCATCATGAGGATGTGTTGTGCATAAGCTTTTCAATGGGCTGCTTCCAGTTTATTTTTGCGCTAGGATAGTTCAATAGGATTTCCTGCTGTAGGTATTCAAAGTCTCTTTTTGTAAAACCTTGCAATGTAGCGGCGTCACGGGCACCAACGAAAATCGTAACAACTTCGAAGGCATCATCAGTAGTACCGAGGTATTTTTCACCTTCGAAAAGAGCACCCTTATAAGAGATAAAGAAATTTTTTCGGACATTTTTGACGTCATCATAAAAATAATATTGGCCTCTTTCATAGGCTCCATCAAGTTTTCGCTTAGGATCGGTTATATAACGAATCGCTTTATAAAATACATAGATAATAAGCGCAATAACAGCAAGTCGAATAAGTAACGGCAACATTTTTAATTTCCCCCTTGAAGAAAGGTTATTCCTTCCTATACGATTGGAGGGGGCAATTAGTTTCACTTTTTATAAATATTTTTAAGAAATTTAGGAGAAAAAAATGAATTTACAACATTTGTTTAAAATGCAGAAAGAACTTGATGATTTCATCGAGAAAACACAGAATATTAATCGTAATGTATTTAAAGAAAAAGGTTTAGCATTAATGGTAGAGCTGGCCGAACTCGCCAATGAAACACGTTGCTTTAAGTTTTGGAGCACAAAGGGACCCTCAGAGCGTGATGTGATTTTAGAGGAATATGTGGATTCGATTCATTTTATATTATCACTTGGTCTATTACAAGGTTATACGGCGATAGAAAAATGGCCAGTCATTGAAGAAAAGCGAGATTTAACAGAGACGTTTTTAATAACTCAGGACTATATTTTAAAGTTTATTAGTCAACCAACAGAGGATAGTTATTTAGCTATTTGGCAATGCTATGGATTACTTGCGTATAATCTAGGCTTTACGTTTGAGGACGTTGTTGGGGCATATATAGAGAAAAATGAAGAGAATTATAATCGTCAGCGTTCAGGATATTAAAGTGAGAAATACACCAATTTTCAGACGATTTAACTAGGAATATTTCGGTAAACGAAGTATAATAGAGGGGATACAAGAGTCAGGAGGCAAAAAGATGACACAGCTAGATCCAACACTACAAATGTTTAAAGATTTAACGGATGCGAATGGTATCGCAGGTAATGAACGTGCACCACGTGAGGTCATGAAAAAATACATTGCACCATTTGCAGACTCAATTGAAACAGATAATTTAGGAAGCGTCATTGCTAAAAAAGTTGGCGATGAAAATGGTCCTAAAATTGTGGTTGCCGGCCATTTAGATGAAGTTGGCTTCATGGTTACTCAAATTGATGACAAAGGGTTCATCAAATTCCAAACTGTAGGCGGTTGGTGGAGCCAAGTGATGCTTGCACAACGTGTAACAATTACAACACGTAAAGGTGATGAAATTATTGGGGTTATTGGTTCAAAACCACCTCATATTTTACCAGCAGATGTGCGTAACAAAGTGGTAGACATAAAAGATATGTTTATCGATGTTGGTGCAGCTTCAAAAGATGAAGTACTTGAATGGGGCGTACGTCCTGGCGATATGGTCACGCCTTATTTTGAATTTAATGTGATGAAAAACGAAAAATACTTATTAGCAAAAGCATGGGATAACCGTATTGGTTGTGCAATTGCAATAGATGTTATGAAAGCTTTGAAAAATGAAACGCATCCTAACATCCTTTATTCTGTAGGGAACGTACAAGAAGAAGTAGGGCTTCGCGGTGCGAAAACTGCTACGCATAAAATTCAACCAGACATTGGCTTTGCTGTCGATGTAGGTGTAGCAGGAGACACACCAGGAGTAACTGCTAAAGAATCAACTAGTAAAATGGGCGCTGGTCCACAAATTGTTGTCTACGATGCATCAATGGTATCGCACCGTGGCTTACGTGAATTTGTATTAGATGTGGCAGATGAGCAAAATATTCCATATCAATTCGAAGCAATGGCTGGTGGAGGTACAGACGCTGGGTCAATCCATGTAACTGCAAATGGTGTGCCAGCACTATCAATCGGTATTGCAACACGCTATATTCATTCACATGCAGGTATTTTACATCGCGATGATTATGATAATGCTGTAAAATTAATGGTGGAAGTTATTAAAAAATTAGACCGTGATGCAGTGAATAAAATTATTTTTGACTAAGCATGGAAAGAACTAAATAGATAAATCATAATTTTGCCTTCTAACAAAAATGTTAGGGGGCTTTTTTGAAAAAAGGACTTGTATACTTAAATTCAATCATACACACAAGTCCTATTCTTATTAAAATATAGCTCCTTTTAGTCATCCGTGAAGCGCAAAAATCAATAAAATATGTTTTATCTTTTCAACTTTACACTCAAACTATTTAACTAAGTCCATTTCTAAGCTCATTCTGTGTATTGCATATAATATTGCATTGCTTGATTAAACCATTTTTGTTCATCTTCCGTGAAGGGGGAAGATGACATATTTTCGAATTGTTGAATATCCACCTCTTCTATATCTATATCAGCAAGTTTTTGTATCAAATTTTCACCAAGGTATGAAAAAGTAGCTTCTAAATATTCTTTTACCATCTCTTGTACTTTCAAGTCTTCCACTGGATAACCGTATAATTTTTTCACTTCTTTAGTTAAATGAATAAATGTTTTATCCAATGCAATTTGATCTTCTTCTGATTTCTTTGATAACTCTTCCACAACAACTTTTAAATTTTGTTGTTCCATCCATTCATTTTGTTTTTGTTCTGTACTCATACTATATATAAGGCTTAATAATACAGTACCATCCACTTCTCCTTCCACCTCGACTAATTTAATTACTCTTTTAATTGCTCGCATTGTTTGCTCAATTTGTTCCTTTTCTTTTTCTAAAGCATATAAATGGAGGGACAAGCTTTCATTTAAATCCATATTAAAACTTGATTCATTTAACAAAGTAGTAACTTTATCAAGGCTATACCCTAGAAATTTTAGACTAATAATTTTTTGTAATGTAATAATATCTTGATGATTGTAAATGCGATGCCCTGAAGAAGGATTTTTTTCAGGTTGTAATATACCAATTTCATCATAGTAATGCAAAGTAGGAATTGGTATTCCTGTCCTTTCTGAAAATTCTCCAATAGAAAATTTTTTAGTATTCATCAAAATTCCTCCTATCAATTGGTATAAGCTAATCATAATACATCAAGTAACTAGAGATTCAAGAAGGGAATTTAAAGTTTGGCGATAGATAAATGGTACAAGTGCAAAAAATGAGATTGTCTGTTACAGACACCGGGACGATATGGGGAGGTCTAATTCCCGCACACCAATATTTGTGAATATGTTACACTAGACATAATAACTGATTATTCAGTTATTCAACTGACTCGGTAGGTTAAAATGTTGCGATATGGACGCAAAGCAATGGGGGAGTTGTATGTTTATTGTTAGAACAGCTATTTTATGGATTATTATATCAACGATCATTAATGCATATTTAATGACATTACCCATACCTGTTTTACGAAAAAGAGATTATCCAGCTAACTATTTAATTAAACGAAATAATAGGATAGATATACAAAACGAAAGGGAATGTGCAGCATTTTCAACAGCATATGTGTTGCGCCATTTTGGAATGGAGGCCGATGGTGATGAGTTATATACTAATTTCCCTAGTAAAATGAGGTCAGGCAATGTATATCCAAAAGGAATCCGTACGGTGCTAAGAAAAAAGGGATTTAAAACAAGCTATTATAAAGGAAATATAAATACACTAAAGTACGAAGTTAGTAAAGGAATTCCCGTAATTGTTTTTATTAAGGTACATAAGGATCGTAATAATTTGCATTTTGTCCCTGTCGTAGGATATGACAAGGACTATGTCTACCTTTCAGAATCATTAAGGGAACTGGTGAATTGTAATGATGATAACAATAGCTATAATCGAAAAGTTCCTATTAATGAATTTAGGAAATTGTGGAATGTAAAAAATATAAATATGCTTCTTTATAGCAATACTTACATAACCGTAGACGCCGCACAGAGCTAAGGATGAAGAATTTAGTGGAAGATACTTTTACTTTAATAGCCCCCAAACTTAAATGTTTGAGGGCTGTTTTTTATGTCGATAAATTAAAATTTTTATCGATAATTTAACAATACTTATCGATAAATTCATATAATCATCTATTAGACCTGTAAAAGCTGCAATATATCTTTACCAATTTGACTAGGGTTTGTTGCCAATATAGGCGATCGATAATTTGAAAGAACAACAACGCCAGTTTGTTGTGTTTTATCAAACCCTAAATAACTAGAGAAAGCTTTCGTCGAACCGTTATGCCAAATGATATTGTGATCGAGTTGCCATCCTAAACCAATACCTTTATGTTCTGAAAAGGTTTCGGTCGCTTGATGTGTTAATGTATAACCTAAATTTTCATCACTTAAATGTACTTTCGCAAATTTTAAAAGATCATTAACAGTTGAACGGACTGCCCCTGCTGCCATAAAGTCATTCATTTGAAGTGGTGGCTTTTTATGGCCGAGGATCGTGTATCCTTGCAATACGGCCTCTGCTTGATCAGAAGGGATAGAGATAAATGTATTTGGCATGTTTAAAGGATCTGTTAATCTTTGTTTGATAGCAGTTTCATAATCAGTGTGAAGTGTATTGGCTAAAATATACCCTAAAAGCCCCATTCCTACATTAGAATAGCGAAATTTAACTTTGGGCTCGTCTGTGTGCGTTTTAAAATAATGTATAGTCTCGTCCAGTGAATATTGACAAAAAGGATCACGAGGTGTTTGTGCATCAAAAAGATTGGAAATGTTTTTTAGTACACCTATTCCCGGTAGCCCAGAAGTATGATTGGCTAAACGTTTTAGTGTGACAGGGTGATTATCGGGAATTGTTGAAAAGTATTTGCCGATAGAATCTTCCACATGGACTTTTCCTTCCTGAATCATTTCCCCCAATATGGATGTAGTAAAAACTTTAGAAATCGATCCAACTTCATATACATAAGGTTTTTCTTCCAACATAAAGTTCGAGCCACCAAAAGTAAAAGTCACTTCCTGACCTTGAGAAATGATACCAATGGATAAAGCAACATTTGGGCGAGTTTTTATATAAGGATAAGCAATTTTAAAAATGTCCTTTTTTAAATTATATAAATCCACAATAATACCTCCATTATGAACGCTTATTTTTTTCCTGCTCCTCTGAAATAATAAAATGTAATGTCGAAAGTATGTCCTTTAATTGTAACAAGTCCTCTCGATTGAGCTTTGTATAATATTTATAAATAATAGCAAGCTCAATTTCCTCCTGCTTTTGAAAATAAAGATGTCCCCGTTCATCTAGCTCTATAATAACTTCTCTACGATCCTTTTTACTCATTGTTCTTTTTATATAGCTTTCTTGCTCCAACCTATTTACTAATTGGCTAACTGCACTCGCAGATGTCCCCATTAACTTTGCCAATTCAAAAGTTTGAAGAGGACCTTTTGTTCGAAGAAGATTTAAAAATACTGCTTGTTTTGAAGTTAATGTTTCATCCAATATAGAGGAAAATTCTTCGGTTAACATTAAATTGGTTTCATAATCAATTTGATTTATCTCCTTAATAAGATGTACCAATTCCTTCTCCATACGTTTTACCACCTAAATAATTAATATATATTAATTATAAATATGTATTAACAATAATGCAATTTTAAAAAAATGCATAAATATTCAAACGTTCGCATTTTAGACACATGAGAAGATAAAATTCTAATTTTTGAAAATAAACATAAAAATTCAGTTGATTTTATATTTATGCATTTGTTATACTAATCCCAACAGCAACGAAACAAGGAGCGAAGGCGATGAAATTACTCGAGGAAGTACAGTTAAAGTTAGTATCAAGCTTAAAAGGTAAGGACCTACTAACCTTGCTAGACTATACAAGTGAAGAAGTTGAACAGTTAGTTGAATTAGCAACACAACTAAAAATAATTACAAAAGAAGGGAAATGTCCGAAGCTACTAGAAGGTAAGACACTCGGTATGATTTTTGAAAAACATTCAACTCGTACTCGTATTTCATTTGAAGTAGGTATGATTCAACTAGGTGGGAAAGGTATGTTTATGCATGCGCGTGATTTGCAGATTGGTCGTGGTGAATCAATATATGATACAGCATATGTGTTATCAGGCTACTTAGATGGTATTATGATTCGAGCGAACTCTCATGCTATGGTGAAGGAGCTTGCAGAGCATGCATCTATACCAGTTATAAATGGATTAACCGATATTTATCACCCTTGCCAAGCTTTAGCGGATTTAGAAACAATCGCTGAAAATAAAGGTCAACTAAAAGGACTTAAAATTGCATATGTTGGAGATGGCAACAACGTGGCGCATTCATTAGTAGTCGCTTCTGCACATGTAGGAATGAACGTGGCAGTGGCAACGCCAGTTGGTTATGAATGTGATGTAGAGGTTATCGCAAAAGCACAGGCTATCGCAGCAGCAAATGGTAGTACAATTACAATCACAAATGATCCTGTAGAAGCGGTTTTAAATGCGGACGTAGTATACGCTGATGTATGGACGTCAATGGGGCAAGAAGAGGAAACTGCAAAACGTCTAGAAGACTTTGCAGGTTACCAAATTAATGATGAACTTGTTGCATACGCAAAGCCGAATTACATGTTCCTACACTGTTTACCTGCGCATCGTGAAGAGGAAGTAGCGACATCTGTTATTGATGGTCCGAATTCTTACATCTTTGAGCAAGCAGAAAACAGACTCCACGCACAGAAAGCGGTTCTAGCATCAATTTTAGCTTAATTTGTGACATATACTTCTCGGGTTGAGAAGTACTAGATATACAGAGTTCACATCGGCAACAGGGGGTGTCAATGTGAATAACATAACAGTGGTGTGCAGACAGAGGGATGTAAGCCACGCGCGGTGTACGTTGTCAAGGTGGATGACCACATCGCTACATAGTAAAGTAACCTGGGAGACGCTAGGTTACTTTTTTTCTTGTTTAGCGGGTAATCTAAAAGGCCGTATAAAAAAGGAACCCGCTGATCTCCAACGGGTTCAAGATGTTTAAAAGTGATAATAAGTTTACATAGTGAAAATTTTTCCTGGATTCATAATATTATGTGGGTCAAGTGCTGCCTTTATACTCTTCATCACTAATAGAGATGTTCCGTGCTCCGTAGACTGATATTTCATTTTCCCAAGACCAACACCATGTTCACCAGTACAAGTGCCGCCACGTAGTAAAGCATATTGAACAATATGCTCATTGAAGCGGTCTGCTTTTGCTTGCTCCTCAGCATTATTTGGATCTAACATTAACAAGGCATGGAAGTTACCGTCTCCAACATGGCCTACAATTCCGCCTGCAAGATCAAGTTGTTCAAGCTGTTCACGAGCATATAAAACGGACTCAGCAAGCATAGATATCGGTACACAAACGTCAGTCGACATAAGCTTTTTCCCCGGATAGGCATGGATATATGCATAGGCCAAGGAATGGCGCGCCTCCCAGAGCTTATTCCGTGCAGCATTGTCTTTTTCAAATTCAACAGAAAGACAACCAAAGTCCTCAAAAATTTCTCTAGCAAATTTTATATCAGCGTGCATACCCGCTTCATTTCCGTGAAATTCTAAAAATAATGTTGGTTTTTCATCATAGGCTGTTTCATTATAAATATTTGCTTGTTTGATAGAGGCTTCATCGACCAGTTCAACACGGCCAATTGAAATGCTCACCTGCAACAATGCGGTTACTGCACTGACAGCATCGCCAACTGTCGCAAAAACTGCACGTCCCGCCGTTACAAATTCGGGTATACCATAGACTTGTAAAGTTAACTCTGTGAAGCAACCTAGCGTACCCTCAGAGCCAATGAAAAGACCATTCAAGTGATAACCAGAAGAAGATTTTGCTGCTAAGCTACCAGTATGAATAACAGAGCCGTCTGCAAGTACAACCTCTAAATCGCGCACTTGATCACGCATAACACCATAACGCACTGCAGTAGTTCCACTGGCATTTGTCGCTGCCATTCCACCAAGTGTGGCATCAGCACCAGGATCAACAGTGAATTGAAGTCCATATTTTTTTAATTCTTTATTCAATTGAGAACGTGTTACACCCGGTTGTACTTTCACTAGCAGGTCATCTGGTCGAATTTCTAAAATAGCATTCATTTCAGAGAAATCGATAGAAATGCCATTTGCAATAGGAATTGCATTTCCTTCCAAGCTTGAGCCAACACCAAAAGGTACGACGGGTACACGTTCCGCATGCGCAATTTTTAAGATAGCACTAACATCGGCCGTGGAACGAGGGAAGGCAACGATATCTGGTAAGCTCATTGCATGATGTGATTCGTCCCTTCCATGTAGCTGTCGCACCGTTTCGTTTGTTGACACCTGTTCTTCAGATAAAACCTTTTTTAGTTGATTTACTATTAATTCTACAGCAACAGTCATTCCAATCCCTCCTAATTTTCTGATAAATTAAACTTTATCATGCATTTATTGGAAATGGAATGAACTGTCTATAAAAAATTAGTGAGCAAAGGCTTTTTCTAGTTTTTGGGTAAATGCATCCTGCTCAGCAGGACTAGATTGCTGCCACCATTTTTCAAAAAACACACCAAGCCCTGGTAGTAAATGCTCTTCACCACGGCTAATAGCATCCTCGACAATATCCTTAAATTCGGCCGCTGATTGGCCATGTACGTTTGTCGTAATCGCATCTCTTATTTGAAAATTCATCTATTTCGCCTCCTTAGTAGTAATTTGTCCAACCTTTTTTGAAATATGTATAGAATTACATTAAAAACATATGATTTTTAAAATATAATACTGTTATTATGTATAAATATGAAGAAAGGTTTATAAAAACTTCCGGGTCATAACGACAAAAGAGCTGTTCGACATCCTCTTCGTATAATAATTATGATAGAGACACCTAGGAATATTGGACTGTGCATAGTCGACGGGAAAATAGGATGACAACACAGCATACTAAACAAAAGCTATCACCTGAACTACCATTTGATGAAGTATTAGAATTAGTCCAACCAATGATCACGTCGATTTTATTAAAGTGCCGAATTTATAAGGATTTTGAATATTATCGTCATATAGCGTCCATAGCTGTATGGGAGGCTTGGCGCAAAGCGGACCCATCAAAAGGGCTGTTTTCTTCTTACATTTATACAAGCGTCAAAGGAGAAATTTTAAAAGAACTTTCAAAGGAAAGGTTATTTGAAACGAATTATACACTCGTGGATAATGAAACGATAAATTATGTTCGAGAGTATGAAATGAGTGATATAAATCCTACTCGATTAGAATGTATTATGTCCTATTTAAAAAAGGAAGAAAGAAAAATATTGCTACTTTTTTATGTAGAAGGTTATAGTTACTCAGAAATAGCTAAAGAACTAGGTTTATCTGTGGATGCAGTGAAGAAAAGACGCACAAGAATAATGATTAAGCTGCGTGAATTGTTATCTTCAGAATAAGAATAGAGCGATAAAACATCAAAAGTATGCTAATATCAAAATGAAAAACGAATATTGGCATACTTTAATTATTTTGAGGAAGAGTCTTTTTTAGATGGGTGATATTACCTATCGAATTTAAAGATATATATTGGTATGGAGGGTTTTTGTTGGAGAAATGTTTGAATCAATTAGAAATAGAAAAGAAAGAGATTTGGTATATAGTATTGCCATTATTGCTAGTTATACCACTTTTAAGTTTAAGTAATCAGGTATTTGGTATTTTTAGGGAAGAAAGCTACATCTCTTTGCATTTGATTATACAAATACTAATTATTGTTTGTACAATGGCAATCGCTATTCAATCTTGGCTCGTTTTTTCACACTTATTATCAAATCAAATAATATACATAGGTAATTTATTTTTTGTCATCGCCTTGTTGGAAATGTTGAGCTTAGTGATCAAACAAAATCCAATGGCTGAAACACAAGATATGGAAATTTTGTTACATATAATAATGCGATTATGCTTATCAATCGGTTTTCTCTTTATTATTTTAAAACCCAAAAAACGCTTAACGATGAATTATCGTATTTATACATATGGAAGTTCTTTAATATTTGTATTGTTGAGTTTTGTACTAGTGTATTTCTCTTCAAATTATTTCTTGCCTGAAGAACAATTGCTGAATCAAGTGAAGGCTATTGTCCATTTGGTGTCTGCTGTTGTACAAGGTGCAACGATTGTGATTTTAAGTAAGAATATAAAAAGTTTGTCCAAACGAGTTATATGGCTAAATAGTGCTGCAATTTATTTAATTATTAGCGATATTTTCTTTGTTTTCATTAAAGATTGGGAATCTATTTGGGGTTTTTCTGCACTTATTTATCAATTTTTTGCATTCTACTTTTTCTTTAAAGCAATATATTATACATCGGTCGAAAAACCGTATCAGCAATTATTAAAAATAAAGCAAGACCTTGAGCATTCACAGCAGGAGCTTCGCTTTCAAGCTTTTCATGATGATATTACGCGGCTTCCGAATGAACATTTATTATTAAAAACCTTAAAAGAGGATTTACATGCCAATAGTCATCAAAAAGCAATCATTGCAATTGAGATTGATCGTCTTGCAGCCATCCGCTCGTCTATAGGTATTAGCTATTCCAATGAAATGATGAAGCTCGTAGCTGAGAGAATACAAGCTATATTACCTCCTCATTATTATGCAACAAAGCTTCGTGAGGGGCAGTTTGTTATTTATATCAATCATGTAACAACTACTGAAGAACTATTACAATTTTGCTTTAACCTGAAGAATGCAATGAAAAAACCATTACAAGTACAATTATTTTCTCTCAACGGTAATCTTAATATTGGCATTGCCCTGCATGATGAAGATTGCTCAGGTGAAGAGCTTTTAATGCATGCTCAGTTAGCGATGCGAGAAGCGAGTCAAATACCTCAAAGATTTCTTTTTTATAAGTCATATATGTCAAATGGCATAGCTGACCGTATTTTGATTGAGCAAGAGCTTCATAAGGCATTAGCTAATGAAGAATTTTATTTGGATTTTCAGCCTCAGGTAAATTTAAAAACTAGCAAAATTGAATCGGTGGAAGCTCTAGTACGTTGGCGTCACCCAACGCGTGGATTTGTTTCACCGGAGTTGTTTATCCCGATTGCAGAAGAATCGGGACTAATTATTCCATTAGGGAAATGGATTTTGGAGACAGCATGCTCTCAAGTGAAAACATGGGAGAAGCAAGGTTTGCCACCAATAAAGGTTGCTGTTAATTTATCTCTCGGTCAATTATTTCAACAGGATTTAGTGCAAATGGTGCAAGAAATTTTACAAAGTACAAAATTAGAGCCAAAATATTTACAATTAGAAATTACGGAAAGTATGACAATGAATATCGATCAAATGACACAGTTGCTTCATGAATTAAAGGCACTTGGTATCCAAATTGCTGTCGATGACTTTGGAACAGGATATTCGTCGCTTTCGTATTTAAAAGATTTTCCAATTGATTGCTTAAAAATTGACCGGGCGTTCGTTCGGAATATTCAGCATAATCCAAATGATGAAGCGCTCGTTTCTATGATTTTATCAATGGCGAAGCATTTGCGATTGAAAGTTGTTGCTGAGGGAATAGAAGAAGTCGAGCAGCTTGCTTTCCTGATTGAGGGTGATTGCGATTATATCCAGGGATATTTATTTAGTAAGCCAATTTCTGCCGAACAGATTTCCAATAACTACAAAGAGTTACACAATCGAGCAAGTGATATATTAACAGAGATTAAATATGTGGAGGATTTCGTCATTTAAAGTTGGGCTTATCAGAGGGGGAATTGTAAAAATAATAATGGCATTAGAATTCTGCTTACTTCGCTGTAGAGAGTAAGGAGATTTCATAGTGTTGAATAAAATGGGTTAAGAAAATCTTTGTGAAAGATGTGGCGAAGCGACGGATAGAGCATCCGAAGACGTGGATAGAACAGCCAAAGACGTGGATAGAAAAGCCGAAGACGTGGATAGAGCAGCCGAAGACGTGGATAGAACAGCCAAAGACGTTGGTAGAGCATCCGAAGACGTGGATAGAACATCATCCGAAGACGTGGATAGAACCGTCAAAGTCGTGGATAGAACAGCCAAAGTCGTGGATAGAACCATCGAAGTCGTGGATAGAACAGCCAAAGCGATGGATAGAGCATCCGAAGACGTGGATAGAACAGCCAAAGCGACGGAGAGAAGCCGAAGACGTGGATAGAACCGTCAAAGTCGTGGATAGAACCGTCAAAGTCGTGGATAGAACAGCCAAAGTCGTGGATAGAACCGTCAAAGACGTGGATAGAACAGCCAAAGTCGTGGATAGAGCAGCCGAAGACGTGGATAGAACAGCCAAAGACGTGGATAGAGCAGTCAAAGTCGTGGATAGAGCATCCGAAGTCGTAGATAGAACCGCCGAAGACGTGGATAGAACCGTCAAAGTGATGGATAGAAGTTAGAATGACATGCCAGAATATACACACTCGTTTTGCCGAAGTGCCATACTTTATCGAATAGTTTAATTTCATTGACATGATATTTTTCAACAACATTAAAACTGCTTACTTCACTACAGGAAGTAAGCAGTTTTTTTATTTGATGATAAAGTCTAATGTACGAGGTACTCTTCCTTTAATTCTCCTATGTCCACTTCAGATCGTTCCTCTAAAGATCGACGTAAATGAACAGTTGCTGTTTTACCATCATCGTGAAGCTTATCAATCCAAATAGAGACGCCATTATAGCTTACTTCATATTCTTTTGGTGAGGCGACAATTTCTTGTGCACGTTCTAAATCCACTTGAAGCCCCCCTTATTTTTTTGTTTTGCCTTCTTTAGTGACCGAATTAATCAGGTTCATAAACTCTTGAGAAAATTCTTCATTGGCTGCTTCACTAGCTTTGTCTGGTGCTATTTTTTGGTTTTTTGGCGTTTGAGGTAATGACCCTTTGTTTGCGCTTTGCCCTTGCTTATTGTCTCTTCCCATGTTTAGTTTCTCCTTTCCTTTTGATATTTCTTAATATGGCTTCGAATCGATTTTTTATCATGGAAAGGTAAGAATTAAATGAAAAATTTGTGTTAATAGTTAATCCTTAAATACGTATACTAAGCAAAAAAGCGTGGATTTTACTGAAAAGTTGGCTCATCTCCAAAAGTTGTAGATGACATTTGTTAATCATTTATATAAGTTGATTTGATCTTCGTTCCAGCTAGGCGACTCTTTAGGGGTTTATAATGAAACCTTTTTAATGGAAAAATCATTATTTAAAAGTGCCCAGTTTTGTGGGAAAGGAAAACCTAACGCCCAATAGCTAATACCTCGAAGATTATATTCCTTCGTCATGTCAAACTTAGCTTGTGCACTTCTAGCATCTTCAAACCATACCTCATGATTTCTACCTTTTTCATCAACATAACGAAAATAAGGTGATTGAGCGATCCTATCGTATTGTATGGTTGCTCCATATTTTACGGCTCTGTTTATGGCTTCTTGAGAGCTGAATGTTTCTGCTTCTTGCCCTTTAACATGTGGTAAAAGCCAATCGCGAGCGTAAATTTGAAAGCCTAAAAATATTTTGTGAGCAGGCATTACTGATAAAGCATATTCCACAACTTTCCTCATTTCATTAATAGGTGAAATAGCTTGTGGAGGACCAAGTCGATAACCCCACTCATATGTCATTAAAATTACAAAATCTGCAATTCTACCGTGTGCCTCATAATCATGTGCCTCATATAATGTTCCTGCCTGAGTTGCGCTCGTTTTTGGTGCAAGTGCCGTTGATACTAGGTAACCTTTTGGATGAAGAAGGTCAACAGCTAACTGAAGAAAGGCATTGTAATTATCCCGATCTGCTGGAAGAACGTTTTCGAAATCAATATTTAATACTTTATAGCCTTTCTCTTCCATCACTTTCAGCGCATTGTTGATGACCTTTTCCCGTAGTTCAGCGCTAGATAAAATAACATGGGATAAGTTGGAGCCTGCTTGTGTGGAAGAGAAATTAGTAATGGTTAACATAGGTGTAATGTTTTTGGGAATTGCCGCATCGAGCATTTCTTTATCTTCTACAGGCTGTAATGTTCCATCCTCCTTAATCATATAAGCAAAGGGGCTAAAATAAGTAAGAAGATGACCGATAGCGTTAATCGAACGAACAGCTTCTTCAGGCTTTTGGTACGTATAAGCATTTACTTCAATGGAAGGCTTAGCTCTTGGAATGATCAAACTTGTGCCAACATAAATCATGTTCGGGTCTGTAATTCCATTTTCCGAAACAATTGCCTGAACAGTCGTACCATATTGATTGGCAATTTGTGCTAGAGTCTCTCCAGGCTTCACAATATGTGTAATAGGTGGAATAACTAGCTTAGTTCCAGGTGTTAAGACATCTGGATTTGTTAAATGATTTTCTGTAATAATCGATTGAATAGATACACTATATTGTTGGGCAATCGACGATAAAGTGTCACCCTTTTTTACAGTATGAGTTGTATAAGGAGAGGGGATAACGAGTGATTGTCCGATTACTAATTGATTTGGATGAGATAATGCATTTAATTGGATAATGGAATTGATAGGTACGGAATAGTGGTTTGCAATTTGCCAAAGTGTTTCACCAGCGCTCACTACATGAATAATCATTAGAAGACCTCCTAGTTGGTTTCAATATAGCATCATATGTATGAATAAAGAAAATGAGTATTTATCTTTAATTTTCACTTGATAAAAAATTTCAATTTTCATATTCTTTCCAAGTGATACGCATAGGATAGAACATATGCATTGCATCATTTGAGAAAGGGGCTGTATGTTGAAGAAAGTAAAGCTCACAGGAAGAATTGTTACCCCTGAAGATACGGATTATGAGCAAGCAAGAACAAATAATAACTTAAATGATCCAAAATATCCGAGTATTATTGTGTTTTGTCGAAATACGAAAGACGTTATAAACGCATTAAGATGGGCGAGAGAAAATAATGAACCATTTCGAATCAGAAGTGGAAGACATAGTTATGAAAATTATTCATTATTAAATAAAGGTCTTGTCATAGATGTTAGTGAAATGAATGACATAACAATTAATCTTCAAGATATGACAGCGAAAATTAAAGCAGGTGCTAATTTAGGAAAAGTGTATCGGGAATTATGGGAAAATGGTGTTACAATCCCTGCAGGAACCGAAAGTAGTGTAGGGGTTGTTGGCTTGGCGCTTGGAGGGGGTATTGGCATGCTGTCGCGTCCGTTTGGGTTAACTTGTGACAATTTGATTGAAATTGAAATGGTTAGTGCAAGTGGTCATGAAGGAGCAGAAGTAATCCAAGCTAACAAGCAGAAAAATAGTGATTTATTTTGGGCAAGTTGTGGTGGTGGAGGAGGGAATTTTGGCATTGTTACAGCCCTTACATTTAAATTGCATCCTATTGCTAATGTGTCCATTTTCTCGATCACATGGGGATGGGAGGATTTCGAGCGTGCATTTGATGCATGGCAAAAATGGGCGCCTTTTACAGATGAACGCTTAACCTCACAGATTGAGCTTAAATCAAAGGAAGTGGGTGAAATTGTTGCTCAAGGAGAGTTTATAGGTTCAGCATCTGAGTTAAAAAAACTTCTCCGTCCTTTAAAGAAAACAGGTTCACCAACGAGTGTATGGATAAAGGAAGTACCGTATATTAAGGCTGTAGAATTTTTTGACTTACCAAGCGGCAACCGACCAGCCCTTCGTAAAAGGTCTGGGTCCTTTATAATAAGGCCATTCCCTCATGCTGCGATTGTACAAATGAAAGAATTTTTAACGCATGCTCCAAATAAAAATACGACCATTTGGCAGCAATCTCTTAGAGGTGCGGTAAGTCAAATTGCACCAAACCAAACAGCCTATTTTTATAGGAATGCTTTATTTGCCCAAGAGTACAATACTTCATGGGAAAAGCCTAAAGAAGAAGAGAAAAATATTCAGTGGGTGGAAAATTTAAGACGTGCTTTGTCTCCTTACACAGCCGGTGATTATGTGAATTTCCCAGATCGTTTTATCAAAGATTGGCTAACTGCATATTATGGTCGTAATGTTAGAATGCTAAGAGAAGTAAAGACAAAATACGACCCATTTAATGTATTTAATTTTCCTCAAAGTATTCCACCGAATAGAAAATGGCTTTAAATGAGGACAGTAGAAAATAGAAAGAGCAGAATGCAGAAAGTATTCGGCTCTTTTCTCTCATCTATTTTTCGGCAAGTATTTTATTTATTGCCGGGATATCAGCGGGAGCAAAATTGAGATTTAAAAGTTCGTTCCGAGGAACCCATCTAATTTCGGCATGTTCTAGCATGACAGGCTCTCCTTTTATGATGGAAGCCTTAAATGTTTCTAAGCGTACAATGAATTTTTCATATTCGTGAATGGTATCCTCAACCTTTTCCCCAACTTGTATCGAGCAATTAAATTCCTCTAAAATTTCACGGGATAACGCTTGTTCAGGTGATTCCCCCTCTTCGATCTTGCCACCAGGAAACTCCCAATAATTTGCTAGTACCATATTAGGATTTCTTAACGCACAAAATATTTCATGTTTATCATTTTCAATTATTGCACCTACGACATGTACATTTTTTTTCATTCATTTTCACCCTTAAGTTTATTTATGTATTCATGAATCAGTAAAATGGTAAGATGAGATTATTTATTACCTAGCCATCACACAAAACGGGGTAATTGTTCGGTTTTTCTGAAATATTGAAAATTATAACATGTATCTTGATGATTTTATAATTATATCTAGTAGGGTAAATAAATAAAGAGATGAACATGACTATATAATGGTTTTCGCATAACTATGTAATGGAATTTATCATTTTCTACTGTATAATAATGAACAGTAAAAAGGGAAAAGGCGGTACGAGTTACGATGAAAAGAATTGAATCTACGCAAAATGCGTTAGTGAAATATTGGAAAAAGCTAGCGACAACACGTAAAGAACGTGAAAGATCTGGAGAATTCATAGTAGAAGGTTTCCATTTGGTGGAGGAAGCATTAAAAAATACGGAGCAGGTGCTACAGCTAATTGTACGTGAAGGTGTAGAATTACCGATGCTTTGGCCGATTGATAATGTGGCCATCGTTGAAATAACAGCGGCTGTTGCCAAGGAATTTGCTGAAACGGAGACGTCTCAAGGTGTATTTGCAGTTTGTAAGCAGCCTTTGGTAGAAGAAGATGTAATGGCTTCATGGCGCAAGGTACTACTAATTGATGCCGTCCAAGATCCAGGAAATATTGGGACGATGATTCGTACTGCGGATGCAGCTGGTTTAGATGCAGTAATACTTGGCAAGGGTTGTGCAGATTTATATAATCCTAAAACGCTTCGCTCAGCACAGGGCTCACATTTCCATATTCCTGTCCTTCGAGGTGATTTAGAAGAATGGATTGAGCAGCTACAGGATAATGGTGTACCAGTATTTGGAACTGCTTTGGATGAGGATGCAGTTGTCTATAGTGACATTGAGCATACTGGATCATTCGCTATAATGATGGGGAATGAAGGTAGTGGCATTCATCCACAATTACTTTCGATGACTGATCAAAATATGATCATTCCAATTTTGGGACAAGCGGAGTCTCTAAATGTAGCAGTGGCAACAGGAATCGTTTTATATGGATTTGTTAAGTAGTTAATAAAAGTAATCACAACTGTAATTGCAAGAATATGGTGAAATCGTTAAAATTGCGGCTCATCAACATAACGTGTACATGGCATATGTTTTAACAAATGTCATCTAAAACTTTTGGTGATGAGCCTAAAATTGCCGATACCGTCATCAATATCGATGATAATAGGCACATGGCTCTTGATTTGAATTGGTATAGTATTGTATAATCACATTTAAAATGTAAACTTAAATGCTATGACCGGGAAGTAGTAAAGATTGTGAATGGACGACAGGGAGCGCAGGCCGGAGATTGAGAGCCAGTGCCGTACCAATGCAGTTTTGAATTCATCTCGCGAGCAGCTACCGGGACCAGCGAAATGCTGTAAAGGTATGCCGGCTTTAATCTAGTCGTTATGTCAATGAAGTGATTGCTAGGAGTTTACCTTGCAATAACTAGGGTGGTACCGCGAATATGTCCTCGTCCCTTTTTTAGGGGCGAGTTTTTTTATGCCATCATTTGGCACTGATTTGAATAAGGAGGGTTTATTACATGGAAGAACAATTAAAGCAATTAGAGCAAGAAGCACTTGCTAAAATTGAGGCGGCAGCAAATTTAAAAGAGTTAAATGATGTGCGAGTAGCGTATCTAGGAAAAAAAGGACCTATCACAGATTTATTAAAAGGGATGGGGAAATTATCAGCTGAGGAACGCCCGAAAATGGGTGCCTTAGTGAACACGGTTCGTGAAAATGTAACGGCTGTGTTAGAGGCAAAAGTGACTGTACTAGAAGAAGCGGCAATTGCTGAAAAATTAGCAAGTGAGTCGATTGATGTCACTTTACCTGGCCGTGAAATTAAAGTTGGGAATCGTCACCCATTAACACGCGTTATTGAAGAAATTGAAGATTTATTTATCGGTATGGGCTATGAAATTGCAGAAGGTCCTGAAGTGGAAAAGGATTACTATAACTTCGAAGCACTGAACTTGCCGAAGGGACACCCTGCTCGTGATATGCAAGATTCGTTTTATATTTCCGAGGAAATATTATTACGTACGCATACATCTCCTGTGCAAGCTCGCACAATGGAAAAGAAAAAAGGTGAATCTATTCGCATTATTTGTCCAGGTAAAGTATTCCGTCGTGACAACGATGATGCTACCCATTCACACCAATTCATGCAAATTGAAGGCTTAGTTATTGGCGAAAATATTCGCATGAGTGATCTTAAAGGTACGTTAGATACTCTTGCGAAGAAAATGTTTGGCGCAGAGCGCGAAATTCGTTTACGTCCAAGCTTCTTCCCATTCACAGAGCCGTCTGTTGAAATGGATATTTCTTGCTTTAAATGTGGTGGTTCAGGATGTAACGTATGTAAAGGCACAGGCTGGATTGAAATTTTAGGTGCAGGTATGGTGCATCCTAATGTACTTGAAATGGCTGGCTATGATCCGAAGAAAGTTTCAGGCTTTGCATTTGGTATCGGTGCAGAACGTATCGCTATGTTGAAATATGGTGTCGACGACATTCGTCATTTCTATACAAGTGACACACGTTTCTTATCACAATTCGAGCGAACAGAAGCGTAAGGGGGATAAAAAATGTTAGTATCATTAGAATGGTTAAAAGATTATGTAAATACACAGGATTTAGCGCCTGAACAGTTAGCTGAAAAAATTACACGCTCTGGGATTGAGGTAGATGCAGTAATTAATCGTGCTAAAGGGATGGAAAAAATTGTTGTCGGCTATGTCGTATCAAAAGAGAAACATCCTGAAGCGGATAAATTAAATATTTGCCAAGTGGATGTAGGTGAAGCTGAGCCACAACAAATTATTTGTGGTGCTCCAAACGTCGATGTTGGTCAAAAAGTGATCGTGGCACGTCCAGGTGCACATTTACCAGGTGGCATTAAAATTAAAAAGGCAAAACTTCGTGGACATGAATCAAACGGTATGATTTGTTCATTGCAAGAGCTTGGTATCGAAGGGAAACTTGTTGCTAAAGCATATTCTGAAGGCATTTATGTGCTTCCTGCTGATGCTGAAGTCGGCTCGGATGCCCTTGCTATTTTAGGTCTACGTGACACAGTATTAGAACTTGGTTTAACACCAAACCGCTCAGATGCACTGTCAATGCTAGGCGTGGCGTACGAAGTCGGTGCCATTCTTTCTGAAGAAGTAAAGTATCCAGAAATCGCCTACAGCACATCATCTGAAAAAGCTGAAGACATGTTAAAGCTTCGAGTAGAAGATTTACAAGCAAATCCAATGTATGTTGCAAAAGTTGTGAAAAACGTAAAAATCGCAGAATCACCAATGTGGTTACAAAATCGTTTAATGGCAGCAGGCGTACGCCCACATAACAATGTTGTCGATGTAACGAACTATATTTTAATGGAATATGGCCAACCGCTTCATGCCTTTGACTACGATAGCCTAGCGACTGGTGAAATCGTAGTTCGTAAAGCAACAGAGGATGAAAAAATCACGACATTAGATGACCAAGAACGTACATTAAAAGCGACAGATTTAGTTATTACAAATGGTAAAGAGCCAGTAGCCATCGCAGGTGTAATGGGTGGTGCAAACTCTGAAGTAACTGAGTCTACTACAACGGTTGTTATTGAATCTGCTTACTTCGACGGCTTAACTGTACGCCAAACATCGCGTCAACTTGGTCTTCGTTCAGACGCTTCTGCTCGTTTTGAAAAAGGTGTTGACCCTAACCGTGTGTTACCTGCTGCAGAACGTGCTGCTGCACTACTAGCTGAATTAGCTGGCGGCGAAGTGTTAGAAGGCACATGCATCGTGGATGAACTAGATAAATCACCAGCACGTGTTGTCGTCTCTCCAGATTTTATTAATGAACGTTTAGGTATGAAAATTTCATTAGAAGATATGCTTTCTATTTTAGAGCGTCTTAAATTTGGTGTAGAAGCTGCAAATGGTTTACTAATCGTTGATGCACCAACACGTCGTCAAGATATTAAAATTGAAGAAGATATCGTAGAGGAAATCGCTCGTCTATACGGCTATGATGAAATTCCGATGACATTACCAGAAGGAGCCGACCAAGTAGGCCGTTTAACACCATACCAAGCAAATCGTCGTGTAGTCCGTAGTTTCATGGAAGGGGCAGGCCTTTACCAAGCTGTAACTTACTCATTAACTTCAGATGCATTGTCACAACGCTTTGCACTGAAAGCTGAGCCAGTAACACGTTTACTAATGCCGATGAGCGAAGAACGTTCAACACTACGTCAAAGTCTTATCCCGCATTTAATTGAAGCAGCTGCGTATAATGTTGCACGTAAGGCTGATAGTGTAGCGTTGTATGAAGTCGGTTCAGTTTTCCTCGGTCAATCAGAAGAGGGGCAACCATATGAGGAAGAGCATGTGGCAGCAGTAGTAACAGGAAAATGGCTTGATCATGCTTGGCAGGGCGAGAAAAAAGCAGTAGACTTCTTCGTTTTAAAAGGAATTGTAGAAGGTGTTATTGGTAAGCTTGGTTTAGAGAATCGTATTTCATTTGTGAAAGCTGAAGTAGATGGTTTACACCCAGGACGTACTGCTAGCATTCTTTTAGATGGTGAACAAATCGGTATTATCGGCGGCTTACATCCTGCAGAACAAAAAGCATGGGGTGTAAAAGACACATATGTAATGGAAATGAATCTAGTAGCATTATTAAATGCTACTGCCAAAGAAGCACCTCTTGCTTATACACCAGTGCCTCGTTTCCCAGCTATGTCTCGTGATATTGCACTTATCATGAACAGTGCAACAACAGCTGGAGAAGTCATTACGGCTATTCATTCAGCAAGTGTGAAATTATTGAAAGACGTTCGTGTATTCGACGTATATGAAGGTGAAAAAATGGAGGCTGGTAAAAAATCAGTGGCATTCTCCCTAACATACTTCGATCCAGAGCGTACATTAACAGACGAAGAAGTTGTTGCGGCACATAATAAAGTGCTAAAAGCTATTGCAACAATTGAAGGCACAGAAGTACGCTAAATTAATAATTTTTTTGTGAGCTGTCTCGTGATGAGGCAGCTTTTCGATTAGTTTAACCTCATACAACTGCTACAAGTAGACTTTTGCAGGAAGTATTAGAGAAATAAAGCACGAGAGAGAAGAAGCTAATTGTCAGTTTAAATTTTTATCAATATTTAGAAATATCAAAAAGTAAAATTTTGACCTCCATTATGTGTATAGTAAGTTTTGGCTAGAAAATTTTACTACGGGGTGATATCTTGAAAAATCATCGAAAACAAAGAAGCTTTTCCGTGCGAACTCGATTAATATGGGCGTTTACATTAACACTTTTAATCCCCAGCATTGCTATTGGTACGTTTTCATATATGAAGGCGTCCGATCAATATCATAAGGAATTAAGTGATAGCTCACGCGAAAATGTAAAATTATTAAATACACTAATTTCAGATGAGATATCACCTATACTTAGTGATGCGGAGTATTTAGCTAAATTTTTTAATAAGAATGTGCAAGATGCAGAGGCTTTAAAGGAATTAGAAAAATATAATGCCTTACATAGCAATGTTTCTGTTGTCAATTTAGCGATTGAAGGGCATACATTTTTACGTGAGCCATACGCTAAACCTTCAGCAGATTATAATCCATTTACCCGACCATGGTACTTAAAGGCTATAGAGTCGCCAGGTAAGGGAGTAATGGTTGATCCTTATATATCAACTATTACAGGGGAATTAATACTAGCAGTTTCAGCTGGATTACAAGATCAGTCAGGGGTTATTTCTATTGGCCTGAATTTAGATGGAATTTCCAAGCTTGTGAATTCAGTGGAAATTGGTGATAATGGCTACACCTCTTTAGTAAATGCCAATAATCTTATTATTGCCGATCCACAAGCAGAGGTAGGATCAGAGCTCAAAAAATCTTATATAGAAAAGATGCAAGGTAAAGAAGAGGGGAGCTTTATCATTGAGGAAGATGGCAAAAAGCATCAAGTATTCTTCACTACCAATAAACTAACAGGTTGGAAAATTATTGGTACAATGGATTTAGCAGATGTTGCAACTGTCACAAAACCAATATTAACAAACACGATGACGGTTATTGCCATTGCTCTTATCATATTTGGAATCATTGGTGCTGTCATTATTAGAACAATCATTCGACCTCTAAAAGAACTGTCGACAGTAGCTGAGAAGGTGGGAGATGGTGATTTACGTAATCTCATCGAAGTTAAAACACAAGATGAGATAGGCAAGTTGGCTAATATATTCAACAAAATGATTGAATCCTTACGTGAAGTAGTTGGTAACATTAGTGAGGAATCCAATCAGTTAGCTGCATCATCGGAGCAACTGACAGAGAGCACGACGGAAAATAAACGAGCTACATCGCAAATTGTTGATTCCATTCAAACATTTGCTGAAACAGTTGATATACAAGCAGAAACTATTAATGAAAGCAACCGTTCCGTACTTGAAATGTCATCATCCATTCAGCGTATTTCGGCAAAAGCAAATGCTGTTAATGAGATGTCAAATAAAGCAATGGATGCTGTTTTGAGTGGTGATGAGACGATTCAAACAGCCGTTCAACAAATGACGATGATTCAAAATACTGTACAAACACTTGAAAAGACAGTGCAAACATTAGACAAGCGTTCTCTTGAAATTGGAGACATTGTGGAGGCCATAACTCAAATTGCTGATCAAACAAACCTATTAGCTTTAAACGCAGCAATTGAAGCTGCCCGTGCAGGTGAACAAGGAAAAGGCTTTGCGGTCGTAGCTGACGAAGTGCGCAAGCTAGCTGAACAATCGGCACAATCTACAATGCAAATTAAGGATATTATTTCACGGATTCAAGCAGATACAGAGCTAGCAGTTGAATCAATGGCTGCTGGTTCAGCTGAGGTCGTGAAGGGTATAGATGTAACGAATATGGCAGGGAAGTCGTTTGAAGAGATTCGTACTAATGTACAAAGTGTAACCTATGAAATAGGACAAATTTCGGAGGAATCTAAAGTTATTTCTCAACATGCCGATCAAGTGGCAATGGGGATTGAAACTGTGCTTGAGCAAACAAATGAAAATACAGCAAGTGCACAAAATATTTCCGCTGCAACAGAGGAACAGCTTGCTTCTATGGAAGAAATCGCAGCATCAGCCGAAGCGCTTGCTGGAATGTCTGAAAATCTTCAACGAACGATTCAACAATTCAAATATTAAGCTGGAACAAGATTTTTCGAAAATAATAAAGGTCATTTTTTGATATGAAAAATTTCGCTACCTACAGTCGAGTGCAAGTCGTGTAAACTTGTAATCTGCTGGAGTATAGCGAAATTTTTTTCTGTTTATTTCATTTTTCTGGCTTTTTCTGTATTAGCAAAATGCCATTTTGTAATGGAACGTAAAAATTCTTCACCTTGTCCACGCCAAATACGTGCTGCTAATGCATCTACCTTTGCTGAAGCTCCCTTCAATAACTCAATACCGGCAATCTCGCTCAGTCGATCCATCTCCTTCAAAAATGCCGCGCGAGCTAATATCGAAGCTGTTGCTACTGAAACATGTAATTGTTCAGCTTTCGTAGAAAATAGTACATCATCTCGAACAATTTCTCGTTCATTTTTTAAGTAATTGTAATACACACCACGTTCAGCAAATTGATCTATCAAAATATGCTCGGGTTTTTCTGGCGCCATTTTTGACAGTGCATTTTTAAGTGCACTATTGTGCATCATAGCCTTCATTTTACCCTGAGAGTAGCCTCGTGATTGTAATTCGTTATATTTTTCGTTACGTAGTACTAGCACGCTGTGAACACATGATGCACGCAAGTCTGGTGCTATTTTACGCATATAATCATCTGTTAACATTTTTGAGTCCTTAACACCTAGTTCGTTTATTAGCTCAATTTTTGATGAAGGCACATAGACTGCGGCAACTGTAATTGGACCGAAATAATCACCAGTACCAGTTTCGTCTGAGCCTAGCACCGACATCGAAGCAAAGCCATCTGGCAGAACATCACCCTTTGCTCCGATGGATGATGATTTCTGTGTATTTGTTATTTCTATGTTTCCCCAACGTGCAGCTTCTCGTTCAGCCCCTCCCCCTTGGAACATTAATTTACCTGATTTGTACATCGTAATTGCTGTATCTGGGAGCTTTGCGGCAAAGATTACACCAGGAGCTTTCCGTTCCACAAAATGGTTTGCATAGAAAGACATCACCTCTTTTTGTATATTTGTTGAAATTAAAAGTACAATATTTGACATTTAATCGTTCCTTTCTGTCCTGATTGTTCACAATTTTATACCTTTCATGGTATGATAATAAATAGCTTTTTGTGTGATACTGCTCATAATCACAAAAATCGTGTGCACAAAGACTTTAAAGGAGGGTGCGAATATGGAAAATCAAGAAAAGAATAAAATTTCTGTGGAAATTTATGGTCATACATATAAAATGGTTGGTTCTGAATCCATTGGACATATGCGACTTGTCGCTTCGATTGTTGATGACCGTATGCGCGAGATGAATGTACATAATCCCTCACTTGATAGCACAAAGCTAGCCGTTCTTACAGCAGTAAATACCGTTCATGATTATTTGTTACTAAAAGAACAAATGGAGCAACTAGAAGAAGAATTGAAAAAATTAAAGGGTTGAAGTGAATGTTAGATTTAATCATATTAGTAGTGCTATTAGCTGGGCTCATCGTTGGAGCAAAACGTGGTTTCATCGTACAGATGATGCATATCGTTAGCTTTATAGTTGCTCTAATTGTTGCGTATATTTATTATAAACCATTAGCACAAAAATTTGTGTTTTGGGTTCCGTATCCAGGTGTAACAGATTCAGGTAGTCTTGGAGTAGCCATTGATAGCCTGGACTTAGACCGTACTTTTTACCGTGTCATTGCCTTTGCTGTTATTTTCTTTGCGGTGAAAATTACATTGCAAATTGTAGCATCGATATTTGATTTTATAGCGTATTTACCTGTGTTAGGCACAGTGAATCGTTGGCTTGGAGCATTGTTTGGCATTATTGAAAACTATTTAATTATGTTTATTTTGCTATACATTCTTGCTTTATTGCCAGTTGATTTTATCCAAAGTTTAATGTCGAAGTCGTTGTTAAGTGGTCTCATTTTGGAGCATACACCAATCATTACGAATATGTTCCAAAACTGGTGGTATATTTATATGCAATAGCAAACTGTGCACTTCTCTCGGTTTTGAGGGAAGTGTTTTTACGATAGGAGGAATTCCCAATGAACAAAAAAACAATTATTCGCACACTTGAAAAAATTGCACTGTATATGGAATTACAAGGGGAAAATCCATTCAAGGTGTCTGCCTTTCGAAAAGCTGCTGCTGCACTTGAGGGAGACGAGCGCTCGTTAAGCGAGATGGAGGATGTAACAAAGCTTAAAGGCATTGGTAAAGGAACAGCTGCAGTTATTGAGGATTTAATGGCAACTGGAGAATCCAGCTTATTAAAAGAATTAGAGCAAATTGTACCAAAAGGGTTGCTTCCATTATTAAAACTTCCGGGCTTAGGTGGTAAAAAAATTGCCAAGCTTCATCAAGAATTAGGAATTGATTCTGCGGAAAGTTTAAAGGCTGCTTGTGAGTCATGCAAAGTTCGTGAGTTAGCAGGTTTTGCAGCAAAAACCGAAGAAAAAATTTTAAAGGAGCTTGCAAATTTAGCCAATCGTTCTGAACGTTTACCGATTTGGCAGCTCGAACCTGTCGTTTTACAAATTGAAGCACTACTAGATAGTATGGAAGAAGTGGAACGTTTTTCTGTTGCTGGAAGCTTCCGCCGTGCAGCAGAAACAAGTAAAGATATTGATTTTATTGTTGTCACTGAAGCAGTCGAAGCTGTACGTGAAAAATTACTGAATGAGCTCTCTGTACAAGAGGTAGTGGCGGCTGGTGATACAAAGATTTCAGTTATTTTAGATTTAGAAGAGCCAGTGAGTGTCGATTTTCGATTAGTGAAGGATGCTGAATATGCAACTGCCTTGCATCATTTCACAGGCTCAAAAGATCACAATGTTCGCATGCGCCAAATTGCTAAAGCTCGTGGTGAAAAGATTAGTGAATATGGCGTAGAGCAGACAGATGGTACCGTATTAACATTTAAGGATGAAGAGGAATTTTTCGCGCATTTTGATTTGCCATTTATCCCACCTAGCTTGCGCACAGGTACAACGGAATTTGACAAAACAGAAAATATTAAAAGTCTAGTAAAACTAGAGGATATTAAAGCAGATTTGCATATGCATACGACGTGGTCTGATGGTGCGTACTCTGTAGCGGAAATGGGCGACTTATTACTAGCACGTGGCTATCAATATAGCGTCATTACTGACCATTCACAATTTTTAAAAGTAGCGAATGGCTTAACGCCTGAACGTTTAATAAAGCAACGAGCTGAAATAGATGCATTTAATGAAGCGCATCCAGATTTTCATTTATATGCAGGAACAGAGATGGATATTTTACCAGATGGTTCTCTCGATTTCGAAGATGATGTGCTAAAAGAATTAGATTTTGTCATTGCTTCCATTCACTCTAGCTTTACACAATCGCAGGACAAAATTATGGCGCGTCTACTTACGGCGATGCAAAATCCGTATGTTCATATGATTGCACATCCAACTGGTCGCATTATTGAGGATCGTAATGGCTATAATCCTAATATGGAGCAATTAATTACTTGGGCAAAGGAATATGGTAAAATTTTAGAGTTAAATGCGAATCCATATCGTCTTGATTTATGTGTTGAGCATTTAGAAATGGCTTTAGCTGCTGGAGTGCCCGTAGCCATCAATACGGATGCCCATGATATCGCTCATTTCCGCTTTATGGATATTGGGGTGCGCTACGCAAACAGAGCATGGTTGAAAAAGGATATGATTGTGAATACGTGGACGCGAGAACAATTTGAAGCGTTCATTCAACGAAATAAATAGGTTGAGGAGGTGTTCTCAGTGGTCGCAGAACGCGCATTGAAAACACTAGAATATGATAAAGTACGTCAGCAAGTGGCTACATACTGTACTTCTTCAATTGGCAAATCAGCCATTGATGAACTTGTACCACAAACAGACTATGAAAAAGTTGTACAATTATTAGAAGAAATGGATGAAGGACTATCCATTTTACGTGTTAAAGGTAATGTACCAATGGGTGGTATTTTTGATGTACGACCAGCTGCAAGGCGTGCACAAATCGGTGGCATGCTGTCAGCGATTGAATTAATGGAAGTTTCAAGTACGATTCGAGCGAGTAGAATTCTTCGCAACTTTATTGAAGATATAGAATCAGAAGAATTGATTGAGATTCCTCATTTCATTGCCAAAAAAGAGGCAATGCCTGTATTAACAGGCTTGCAGCATGAAATTAATAACTGTATTGATGACAACGGCTCAGTGCTAGACTCTGCAAGTCAAACTTTGCGTTCAATACGCCAATCTTTGCGCGCAGAGGAAGCTAAAGTCCGTTCTAAACTTGAAAGCCTGATTCGTGGGAGCAATGCTTCAAAAATGCTCTCAGATACACTTGTAACGATTCGAAATGATCGCTTTGTTATCCCTGTTAAGCAAGAGTACCGTCATCATTATGGTGGCATTGTGCATGACCAATCATCTTCTGGTCAAACATTATTCATCGAACCAGATACAGTTGTACAAGCGAATAATGAAATTCATCGCTTAAAAATGAAGGAGCAAGCTGAAGTTGAACGCATTTTACTTGCTTTAAGTGCAATGGTGCAAGAAGTGGCTCCTGATTTATTTAACTTAGTAAAAGTACTAGGTGAAATAGACGTCATTCTAGCAAAAGGCAAGTACGGTCAAGCGAACAAATGTACAATGCCAAAAATGAATAATGATGGCTATATTCGACTTGTACGTGCGCGTCATCCACTGTTACCGATTGAAACGGCAGTTGCCAATGATATTGAATTTGGCAAAGACATTACGGCAATTGTTATTACAGGACCAAACACTGGTGGTAAAACCGTGACTTTAAAAACAGTTGGACTGTGTACATTAATGGCACAGGCAGGGTTACCGGTGCCTGCACTTGATGGTTCAGAGCTAGCCGTTTTCAAGCAACTTTTTGCGGATATTGGAGATGAACAGTCCATTGAGCAATCACTGTCAACATTCTCATCACATATGGTCAACATAGTAGATATTTTACAAAAGTTTGATGACGAGTCACTCGTGTTATTTGATGAATTAGGTGCTGGGACAGATCCACAGGAAGGGGCAGCTCTCGCCATTTCTATTTTAGATGAAACACATGGTCGTGGCGCCCGCGTTATGGCAACGACGCACTATCCTGAGCTAAAAGCTTACGGCTATAATCGTCCAGGCGTTGCGAATGCGAGTGTAGAGTTTGATATTGAAACATTGAGTCCAACCTATCGTCTACTTATCGGTGTACCAGGTCGCTCCAATGCATTTGAAATTTCAAGTCGCCTTGGCTTGCCGGAGTCGATTATTGACCGTGCGAAAAGCTTTACAGGCACAGATCGCCATGAGGTAGAGTCCATGATTGCTTCACTTGAAGAAACTCGTCGCCAATCCGAAGATGATGCCGAACGCTCGCATGAATTAATGATAGAGTCTGAAGTCCTACGCAAAGAGTTACAAGAAAAACTACAAGCTTACGAAGAACGTAAAGAGGCACTCGATAAAAAAGCGAAAGAAAAAGCGCGTAAAATTGTTGATGAAGCAAAAAGAGAAGCAGAATCAATTATTGCGGAGCTTCGGGAAATGCGCAAAAATGCGGACCAAGTTGTCAAAGAGCATGAGCTTATCGAAGCACGTAAACGACTGGAAGAAGCTACACCGCTTGAAGACAATAAAGTGCTGAAAAAAGCGGCACAAGTAAAGGCCCGTGCACAAAACCTAGTTGTCGGAGACGAGGTAAAGGTGTTAAGCTATGGTCAGCGGGGTACATTGCTTGAAAAAGTATCGAATTCCGAATGGGTTGTCCAAATGGGGATTTTGAAAATGAAAATCTCGGATAGTGATCTAGAGTACATTAAACCAGAAAAAGAACCTGTACAACGTATTTCAGGTGTGAAAAACCGCAATAGCCAGGTAAAATTAGAATTAGATTTACGCGGCGAACGATTTGAAGATGCCATTATACGTACAGAAAAATATATTGATGATGCCTTACTAGCTAATTATGGGCGTGTGTCAATTATTCACGGTGTCGGTACAGGTGCATTACGTCAAGGAATTCAAAACTATTTGAAAAAGCATAAACGTGTAAAGACCTTCCGTTTTGGTGAAGCTGGCGAGGGGGGCTTCGGCGTCACAGTTGTGGAATTGAAATAAGCTGTAAAGGGGACGGAGAAAATGCTGAATTCTAGCTTTTGGAAATATCCAATGATCGAAACGGCAGGATATTTTAGTGTTGTTGTGTTATGTTTAGTCGTCTCGATGGCATTATTCGAAGTCGTTACGAAGTATAAAAATTGGGAAGAAATTAAAAATGGTAATATTGCTGTAGCGCTTGCAACAGGTGGGAAAATACTAGGCATTTGTAATATTTTCCGTTTTTCCATTGCACGCCACAGCAATTTAAGTGAAATGATTGGCTGGGGCCTATATGGTTTTACATTACTTATTGTGGCATATTTCTTATTTGAATTTATGACACCCCGTTTTAATGTCGATCAAGAAATCGCAAATGATAACCGTTCAGTTGGCTTCATTTCCTTTACAATTTCAGTCGGTCTATCGTTTGTTATTGGGGCAAGTATTGCATAGGAGTGTAATGACATGGAAAAATTAGCAAAAATACTAATCGTTGTCTGCATCGCATTTTTGGCAGTCGGTGTCTATTATATGATGACCGTTTAATCAAAGAAACGCATCCTTTTATATGAGGATGCGTTTTTTTATATTAATGGGTAGAAGTGATCGGGTAGGCTGAAGAATCGCTCGGGTTGGATGTAAAAGTGATCGGGTAGGCGAAAGAACCGCTCGGGTTGGATGTAAAAGTGAGGTTAGTATAAAAAGTGGACACGGAAAACTGAGAGTAGCTATTATAGAAATAACTATTTTAAAGGGCGTGTACCGAATGACTAAAAAAATAACACAAGAATATCGTGATTA